>DLND01000201.1 GCA_002476905.1 Flavobacteriales bacterium UBA7519 | reverse complement strand
CATTTGCTTTAAAAACACCATGCCTCCCCAAGGCGTAATCTCTTTATTGGTAAAGGATAGCTCGAATTTCATCGCTTATTTTTTTCTACTGCTACGCAGTTGGATATTAGAATACTAAAATACTCTTTTTTTTCTATTGCGGAATTTGGGTTAAATTTCCCTACAAATTCTATAATAGATTCGATTGCTAAAATGTTTTATAATTGATGAAATAATATTATTTTTACATTCTGTTCTAGATATATGAGAAAAAAATTTACAGAGAAACAAATAAAAATTCTTGATGTTGCTGAGGAGCTTATTGCTAAAAAAGGCTTTGATGGTACTTCGGTTAGAGATATCTGCTCAAAGGCAAATATTAATGTTGCAATGATTTCCTACTACTTTGGCTCCAAGGAAAAGATGATGTCCTATCTTTATCAATATCGGGTGCAACGTACAAAAGAAAGTTTCTCCGAGTTTGCTCAGACTATAAAGGAGGGAAAACCAGAGATGCAGATGAAGGAGATTGTAAATTATGTGATCTCACTGCTATTCAAATACAGTTATTTTCACGGATTTGTGACACAGGAAATGCGCTCATTAGATAATGTTAAAGATGATCTACTGGAATTTTATCAGACTTGTGTTATAAGGATAGAAGAAATAGTGAAAAGAGGGATCGTTTCCGGAGTTTTCCATAACGCACCGAGATCCGAAGATATTCTTACAATGATTATTGGTTCCGCATTATTCGTCATCAGGAATAAAAATTTTTATGAACAGTATGTTCCTACCAATAATGAGGCACAATATCAGAAAGAATCAGAACAAAAACTGAAAAATAGCATACTACTAAGTGTTTTTGCGATTTTGGACTATGAGCAAGATTAATTTTTAGTCATCATTTTCAATACCTCATCAATATAAAGTTCGGTTTCTTTTGGCCTGTTTTTGCTGTCTTTCTCATCGCCTTCTTTCTTCCCTAGACGGATGATGATCATATCATATTGGGGGATAACTACTACATATTGCCCGTTGAGTCCGCGCATATAATAATGGGGAATTCTATAGTCATTATTAATCCATAATCCCATTCCATAGACACCATCGGACTTTTCTGTAGGAGTTGTCATCTCATTAACAAAGCTTTCACTGATGAGCGGAACACTGTCAATTTTTCCTTTATTAAGAAGCAGATATCCGATTTTAGCAAAATCCCTTGCGTTAGAATGGATGCAGCAAAAAGACTTTTCTATACCCATATCGTCTGTAGACCAATTCGCATCATTTTCCATACCCAGAGGTTTCCAAAGTTTTGAAGATGCGTACATTGCTAAAGGCATTCCCACAGCTCTGCCAATAGCAAATCCTAAAAGTTGTGTGGCGCCACTCTGATATTCGAATTTTTCGCCAGGCATCGTTATTAGTTTTTTATTAAAGACAACATCTGCCAAAGAAAACCCATAATACAGAGCGGCATTTGGCCCCAATGGATTTTTACAATCTTCCTTCCAGTCCAAACCGGCTTCCATTGATGCGAGATTTCTGAGGGTGAGATTTTTACCAAAATCATTAGGACTAAACTCTGGATAAAAGTCTGAAAAATTCTGATCTGCATTTAGAATTCTACCATCATCAATAGCTTTTCCCAGAAGAAGAACCGTGATGGTTTTAGCTAATGAAAAGGAATTGCTTGCTTTATATTTTCCATAGCCGTACCAATAATGTTCCTGAAAAATTTTTCCGTTTTTCACTACCAAAAAAGATGTAGTTTCTGTTTCTTCAAGATGTTTTTTCAGAGAACTTGTAAGTTTTATTCTATTGTAAAGATCATCTGTAGGCCACGGTTTTGGTTGTCCTTTAGAAATAATCTTCGAAGGAAAATATTTTCCGTCATCTATCGTAGAACTATTTTCACCTTTCAGATAAGTCAGTCTTATTGCGCGGAATAAATAACTGTAACCGGAAGCGTATATTAGGAGAATTATAGCAGCAATGACTAGTAGGAAAACCTTGAAGATCTTTTTTAGCATTCTTAATAGATTTATTGTAAAAATATTTAATTTAATCAAATATTGATAATTTTGTATGGAACGATTTTCGATTTTTCTCAAATATGAATGATGTACAGAAAAAACAGCAACTTAGGCAATATAAGACATTAGCAACAGGATTATTTATCCTGATGATGATGACTTTTATAGCAATGACCATTTTGCAGAAACAAAGTCACTCGCATTGGATTGGTTATATTAGAGCGTTTTCAGAAGCAGCGATGGTTGGTGCATTGGCGGATTGGTTTGCAGTAACTGCTCTTTTCAATTATCCGTTAGGAATCAAAATTCCGCACACTAATCTCATCGAAAATTCTAAAGAAAAGATAGGCGATAATCTAGGGAATTTTGTGGTCGATAATTTTCTTTCTCCGGAAAATATTCGTCCTTATATTCAGAAACTAAAAGTTTCGGTTTATGTTGGGGATTGGCTTTCCAAAGAGAGAAATCAAGATGTTTTGATTAATGAATTATCTTCAATTATCAAAGATATTGTCAATAAACTGGATGACGATGCTGTCGTAAAATTCATCTCTGGAAAAGCTGAGGAAATGACAGATTCCATCAAATTAAATTCCATCATAGGCAATGGGATCGAATATCTTCTCAGTAAAAATGATCATCAGAAAATCATCACCAACCTGAGCGCTCAAGTCAAAGGTTACATTCTCGAAAATCAGCAAATGATTTCTGAAAGAGTGCGAAAGGAGAGTTTTTTCCTGATTCCAAAATCAATTGACAATAAAATCGCAGAAAAAATCACCAAAGGTTTGAGCGATTATTTTCTGGAAGTGGAGCAAAATGCAAATCATCCTTTACGAAGTGAAATCACCAATAAAATCCTCGATTTTTCGAAAGAGCTGAAAGATGAGCCAAAATGGAAAACGGAATTTGAATCCATCAAATCAGATTTTATACAGAGTGATAAAATCAAACAATATTCATCCGATATTTGGCAATCTCTGAAATCGTCATTAATCAAAGAATTATCCGAAGAAGATTCTAAACTGAAATCTTACGTCAGAAGAAACATTAACGAGTTTGTTTTCAATCTTCAGAATGATGAACAATTCCAAAACCGAATCGACCATTGGGTGAGAGTGACGGCTTATAAATACATTCTGAAAAACACGAAGAATTTTGGCGAGCTTATCAGTACAACCGTTGGGAATTGGGAAGGAAAAGAGCTTAGCCGAAAATTGGAACTGGAAGTTGGAAAAGATTTACAATTCATCCGAATCAACGGAACCATTGTTGGTGGCATAGTAGGTCTGCTAATTTACACGATTGCGAATTTTATTTAGATTTCAATATCTTGCAGATTATGCTTATTTCAATAAAAATGAACCTACGAAATCTGGACAATCTGAGAGAGTCAAAAAACTGAAGCCTCCGATTTTCGGAGGCTTCAGTTTTTTATTTTTTCTCAAGAATTTTCTCTATGATTTTATGCGTAATCATATAAGTTGGTTTTACACCTGTCAATCCAAGTCCGCCGGAAGATAATGTACTTCCTGTTTCCAATGGATTATCCGAAGCGTAATAAGCATACATTACAAATAAATCAGGAGAAATATGATGACGGATTTTGCTTGCTACCTGAATCGCTTTTTGATAATGCGCTCCTTCCATTTCCAGTCCAATCGCTTTCCAAGAGGTTGTCATAAAGTAAGATAAAATGTCTTTGTTCTGAAGCGATGTTCCCAAAACAGTGATCATCGGTCCTTCGAAAGATTTGATCTCATCATCTACAAAATCAGTCGCTTTTAGAGCGTTTTCGAAAACGTAATTATCAGCAGTTCCTTCAAAAATGTGAGAAGTTGGAATCATAATATCACCTTTTCCTCCGGTTAGGATTCCTGCTTTACCCATTATAGAAACGGATTTAACCTTCATCATATATACTTCGCCTTTCACTTCGTATGGTCTTAGCAATTCGTCCATTACCTCAAAAGCTTGTTCCCCAAATGCGTAGTCAAAAACCAGGATAACATCATCTCCTTTGAATTTCTGATCCGCAAAAACCGTGTTTTTAAGTTCAGTTTTAGCAAGGTCTATGATTTGAACGTCGATATTGCTGCCGCTGTTATCATCAATATAAATCATTCCCTGTTTTTCAGCATATTCTAGGACTTTAGTTTGAAGTTCTTTTTTGTTACTGATGTCCGCAAATAATTTATAATCAACCTCTTTTGTTCCTTTTTTATTAAGAGCATCATTGGCAAAAACCATATTTTTAACCGAGTGCATATTCGCACTGATGATGTGAAGCGGACGCATATGAAGGTCGTTTTCTACCAGGACTTTCTTGATTTTGTTTGCCCATCTTTCCCCGAAAAGGTGATGGCCAACTCTTTCCTGAAGAATTGCTGAAAAGTAAATTTCTCTTTCTCTGTTTTCCTTCCAGTCTTCCAGGCTAATCTGACCGAGCCAGTAAATAATCTTGAACAAGCGGTCGGGATTTTTATCATCTCCGAAGTTGTTATAAGCATTAAGTGTTTCATCAAAAGTTCGTCCTAAAAAAGAAGAAAGATGAATCAATGCGACTTCTTTTTCTTTTCTGCTGTATTTTTTTTCTCCTTTCGCAACTTCTTCAATGATATTCCAGGTTCTCTTGGCGCGGCCTTCATTTTCCAAATCGAAACCGATATTCCTGATTTTGTCAGCTTCTAAATAAAGGAAAGTCAAGTGAGTCAGTATGTCATAAATCTCAGAACGTCCCAAAAGAACTTCGATGTTCATTTGATGTTCATCGATTCTATAGCAGTTTCTTCTACGTTTTTTCGGAACAATAGGTTCAAAACTTCCTTTGTCAAAACCTTCGTCAGAAGTCAGGTGGATGAAAGAACACTCCTCGATGCCTTCCGGAAGACGGTCAAGAACATAAAGTAAACCGTCCAGCTCTATTTTATTGGGGATGCTCATGCTTCCGTAGATTTCCGGATTGATTACCATTAAGAGTTTTCTTAATGACTCACCCGACACTCCAGACGGTTTGAAAAATCCTCTATAGAATAAGTGTCTCATAGAGACATATAATCTTTCGATAGCTTCTGTGGTTTCTCTTGCTCTTGAATTTGCCATATATTAAAATTTTTGTAAAAGTTTGCTAAGATATGAAATTTATTTTAAATCATATTTTAATTCTTAATGATTTGAATTTCAAATAGTTTGATATTAAAAGTGTTTTGATTATTCAAATTTTATAACAGTTTCTAAAGTTAAACTTTCCCCACTGATTTCAAAAATTAAATTAGATTTATATTCAGTTGAAATAATCGTAATTTTTATTTTATATAATTGATGGGTACTGTATTGTATATTAAAGGGTGTCTTAATGTATTTTTTAAAATTTTATCAAAGTTAATTAAAAAATGAGGGGGCGTTTTAATTTTGAATTGTATTTTTTGTAAATTTGCCCTGTTTAAAATAACACACTTTTATGTCAACATTAAGATTTAAAGCCTTAGCCGAGCTTCCTTTCAGAAATTACCGAAAAGATAATTTCGTAGAAGTTCCTGCAAAACTATCCGAATTGTTTTGTCAGAATGTATTCTCAGAAGAGACAATGAGAGAATATTTAACAAAAGAAGCATTCAATTCTATTTTGGATGCGATTAAAAAAGGAACAAAAATCCAGAGACATATTGCAGATCAGGTGGCGGTGGCTATGAAAGATTGGGCTTTGTCAAAAGGTGTGACGCATTACACGCACTGGTTTCAGCCGTTGACAGGTGCAACTGCAGAAAAACACGATTCTTTCTTTACGCCAATTGAAGGGGGTAGAGCAATCGAGAGATTCAGTGGCGGTATGTTGATTCAGCAGGAGCCCGATGCTTCTTCTTTCCCAAATGGTGGAATCAGAAACACTTTCGAAGCCAGAGGTTATACCGCTTGGGACCCAACTTCTCCAGCTTTCATTATGGGGACTACACTTTGTATTCCTTCCATTTTTATTTCTTATACAGGAGAAGCATTAGATAATAAAACCCCTTTGTTAAGAGCGCTGAATGCTGTTGACGAAGCGGCTACAGATGTAATGAAGTCTTACTTCGATAAAAATGTAACCAAAGTTTCTCCAACTTTAGGGTGGGAACAAGAATATTTCTTGGTAGATACAGCTTTGTATCAATCTCGTCCAGATTTGGTTATGACTGGAAAAACTTTGTTAGGACATTCTCCGGCGAAGGGACAGCAGTTAGATGATCATTATTTCGGTTCGATTCCTACAAGAGTAATGAACTATATGAAGGAATTGGAAATAGAATGTATGAAGTTGGGAATTCCTGTAACGACTCGTCACAATGAGGTGGCGCCTAACCAATTCGAGTTGGCTCCAATGTTTGAAGAAGCGAACGTTGCAGTTGATCATAATTCTTTATTAATGGATATTATGGCGAGAATTGCTCATAAGCATCACTTCCATATTTTATTTCACGAGAAACCATTTGCTGGCGTAAACGGAAGTGGTAAACATAACAACTGGTCTCTTGGAACGGATACGGGCGAAAATCTTCTGAGTCCAGGAAAAAATCCTAAGAAGAATCTTCAGTTCTTAACTTTCTTTGTTAACACTTTGAAAGCAGTGCACGATTACGCAGATTTGTTGAGAGCAAGTATAGCATCTGCAAGCAATGACCACAGATTAGGAGCGAATGAAGCGCCACCAGCTATTATCTCTGCATTTATCGGAAGTCAATTATTCGGCGTTTTGGAGGAGCTTGAAAAAGTAACCGATGGAAAATTATCTCCTGAAGAAAAAACAGAATTAAAATTGAATGTTGTAGGAAAGATCCCCGAAATTCTTTTAGATAACACAGATAGAAACAGAACTTCTCCGTTCGCTTTCACCGGAAATAAGTTCGAAATCAGAGCGGTTGGTTCTTCTGCAAACTGTGCGGAAGTAATGACGGTGATGAACGTAATTGCTGCAAAACAATTAAGAACTTTCAAAACTGAAGTAGACGCTTTGATTGAAACTGGTCTTAAGAAAGATGAAGCTATTTTCAATATCCTGAGAGAATATATCAAACAATCGAAAAATATTATGTTCGAAGGTGACGGTTATTCCGACGATTGGGCGCAAGAAGCAGAAAAAAGAGGACTCAACAACCTTAAAACCACGCCGGAAGCGCTTAAAGAAGAGCTCAACAAAAAATTTGTTGACCTGTACGAAGAACTAGGAATATACTCGCACCGTGAGTTCGAAGCTAGAAACGAAATCAAGCTAGAGAAATATTCTACAGTGATTGATATCGAAGCTAGAGTTTTGGCAGATATCGCAAGAAACCACATTATTCCTGCAGCACTTAACTATCAAAACAGATTGATTGAGAACGTTAAAGGTTTGAAAGAAATCTTCGGAGACAAAGAATTCAAAACTTTGGCAAAAGAACAATTGGAATTGATTTCTGATATTTCCGGGAATGTTTCTCAAATTAAAGTTGGAGTTGACGAACTTCTAGCAGCTAAAGAAAAAGCTAAAAATACTTCTGGAAGTCAAAAACAAGCCGAAGAATATTGTAATAACGTCATTCCTTTCTTCGAGGTAGTGAGAGGAGCATCTGACGCGTTAGAAATGATGGTGGATGACGAATTATGGCCGATGACAAAATATAGAGAATTGTTATTTACTAGATAGACAATTTCTAAAACGTTAAAAAATCTTAACTAAAAATAAAACCGCAAAGTCTAAATAAAGGCTTTGCGGTTTGTTTTTCTTTAACATTCTTAAAAAGACTGTTAAAATATGTTAAACTAAAGTGCGCTGAATTTGATTTCAAACGCCCTATCGTGAGTATTGGCTATTTTTGCTATGCAATGACAAAAAAACCTCAAGTTTAACACAAATAATTAAATATATATGAAGAAAAGAGTTCTAGTTTATATCTTATTTGTGACCACATTTTTTTCGCTTCAGTCTTGCGTTTCTAACTATGTGGTTTCTAATAATGAAACATACAAAACTGATGCCAAGTTTGCATCGTTAAACATTCAACCGGTTGTAAATAATACGCCAAGTAAAACGCAAAAAGTTTTAGCAGCTATTTCCAATACCAGCGCAGACATCAAAAGATCTGCTATAGAAAACGCCATCAAACATAGCAATACAATAGACAACATCTTGTCTGAAGCTGAAAGTTACCTAGGGACACCGTACAGGTTCGGAGGAACTTCCAGAAGCGGAATAGATTGTTCAGCATTCGTATTGTCCGTTTTTGGTACAGCAGCTGGGATGAATCTTCCAAGAGTAGCAGCAGAGCAATCTCAAGAAGGTGATTCTGTAGAAAAAACAGAACTTCAGAAAGGTGATCTGGTGTTTTTCTCACACAGAGGCAGCCGAATTTCGCACGTAGGAATCGTGGAAGAAGTAACAGCGGATGGGCAAATAAAGTTTATCCATGCTGCAACATCTAAGGGTGTTATGGTTTCATCTCTGGATGACAGCTATTGGGGTCCAAAATTCAGATTTGCAAAACGAATTATTTCCGAAAACAAACTAAGTGTATTAAATAATTAGAGAGACTGAAAATATTTCAGAAAAAACCTTAGAAGCAATTCTGAGGTTTTTTTATTTTTATGTCATAGCGAACGCAGGAAGTACTCTAAAGAAAATGCTAAGGAGCTATTTCCCGCTTTCCGTTGCAATCTTTTTTGCAGACAATTTCCATTTCTATAAACCCGAAGTTCACGCAAAAAACGATTTCCACTGCAATGGCTAGGGATTTTCTTTATCCAAACAGCATTTGTCAGTTAAATTTTATTGTCATTTGGCAATGAGACTCTCGAACTCAGTCAATAATCAATGTCTCAATTTTGGCTTGTACTTCTTTACTCTTCAACCTTGAGATAATAAAATACAATTCCGGAAACTGCAGTGCGATCTCATCCCAGCTTTGTGTTAGTTCATAAGCGTTTTCAATGCCTTGTAATAGACTAGCCAGAAAATGCATTTTACGCTGGATCAAACCACGGAAACCATAAGCGCCCAGAACCTGAAGAAAACGCATCATTTTCATCCATTCAAAAGATTCTGATAGATTTTTTTGATCATCATCATTCCAAAAGGAGAGATAATAATCCAACATTTCAGATTTGAATTCTTTTGTGAAATTTGCCTTTGCCTGAAAAAGAAAAGAAATCACATCATAGGTTGCTGGACCTTCCATCGCAGATTGATAATCAATAAAGAAAATCTCATCATTCTCATTCACCAGAATATTTCGCGACTGGAAGTCCCGGATCATCAATGTCTTTGGCTTAAGATTAACAATGTTTTCAGAAATAAGTTTGAATTCCCTAAGCAATGTTGATTTATGATACTCAATTTCCAGAACATCCACTAGAAAGTTTTTAAAATAATAGAGATCGTGTGTGATGGGCAGATCATCATACTTTTCATATTCAAAGCTGTTGCGAAATTCTGTTTTTCCCAAAGTTTTCATCTGTAACTGGAATAATTTTTCAAGACTTTTCCGCACCAGTGATTTTACACGTTCACTTTGCCCTTCATTAGAAATTACTTCTGAAAGCGTTTTATCCCCAAGAAATTCCTGAATGTAAAGTGTATTATCTGTATTGATTTTGAGGATTTTGGGCGTATTAAGATTCAGACTTTCAAATAAATCTGATAAATAAAAAAATGCATTATTCTCGCGGAGATTTTCATTGTATGTTACGACATACTTCTGCGTTCCTGACTGTCCGATATAATTGATTCTTGAAGATCCGCTTTGTGGCAGCGCTGTGAAAAAATCTGCTTTTGCTTTTATAAATTCTTCAAAAAATTCCTGATGATTCTGCATAAAACAAAGTTAATTAATAATAGAATTTGAACCACGAAAAATTGTAATTTTACTTTATGAAAGATTTTCTTCCCGTTCTGAAGATACTGCTGAGATTTGTGATTATTTATATAGTTCTGGTATTGCTTTACCAATTTTATCTCAATTCCTATTCTGCGGAGGTGGTAGATCCGTTTACTAGAAATGTAGCAGAACAGGTGGCATCTTTCCAGTATTTTCTAGGTTTTCCGACGACTTTGGTAGACAGCATGAAACTCCACAGCGTACTTTTTCAGACTTCCGGAACATATACGACAAGAATGGTGGAAGGTTGCAATGTGATATCTGTTGTGGTTCTTTATGCCGCTTTCATATTTGCTTTTTATAAAGGTGCCAAGACTTTTCTTTATGTGTTGGGTGGCATTTTTCTGTTACATATTCTCAATGTCTTAAGAATTGTACTGCTTAATATTATTTTCCTAAAGTACCCTCAGTATGAAAAAATCGGACACGATTATATTTTTCCGGCCATCATTTATGGCGGCGTTGTCGTTCTGTGGCTGGTATGGATTCAGTTTTTTGCTTTGAAAAGAGAAAAAGATGCTTAGATGGATTCTAGTTTTAGCCGGTTTTATAGGGCTGATTGCAGTCCGCGGCTTGGAAGACAAGATTTTCTACGATCCATTTCTGGCCTATTTCAAGTCGGCGGATCAGTCTGCTTTATTCCCAGAGTTTGTGTGGGGAAAACTGATTTTCAGCTATCTTTTCAGATTCGGCTTGAACACTTTTTTTTCTTTGATAATCATTCATTCTATCTTCCAAAATAAACATTGGACAAAGCAAGCATTGGTATTGATACTTCTTGTTTTTGCCATTACTTTTCCGATCTACTTGTATTGTATCAATGATGAGTTCCGATTCGGATATCTATTTTCTTTTTATGTGAGAAGATTTGTCATTCAGCCATTAACGCTGATTCTCATTATCCCGATTTTTTATTACAGAAAAAAGATGATTCTGAATTAGTTTTCCTGTGTGTGTTTATCTGGCTGAGAAATATTTTCTCCATTCCAATCTACCTTTTTTGTAAAATCGTGTTGGCGCACTGGGCAGTTATCAACCCGACAAATAGCACAAGAAGTAGGTTTGCAATCATCCATATGAAAATTGAATTCCACTGTTCTATCGGTGTTTTTTGCAATTAGTTTAATGACTTCTTCCATCTCATCGTGAGCTGTTCTTAACTCAAAATACCAAGGTAAAGTGATATGTGCATCTATATGGAGCCTGCTACCAAATTGCTGGATTTTCATATTATGAATATCAATCCATTCTGGTTTTCGATTTTTGTTAAGGAATTTTGCCAATCTTTCCAGCATTTTCGGATCGGCTTCATCCATTATTCCGCTCAATGATTTTCTAATGATTTTGTATCCGATAAACATGATATAGAATCCGAAAAATAATGCTACAACAGAATCAATCCAAACAATTTTTGTAAAATAAACCAAGACTAAGCTGAGCACAACACCCAAAGTTGTAATGGTATCAGACTGAAGATGTTTTCCAGAAGAAATCAATACAATGGAATTTTCTCTTTTTCCTATTTGAATCGAAATATAGCCCATGATATAATTAACAATCGCAGTTGCCGCAATAATCCAAATTCCTAAATCTAATTTACTGAGAACCTTACCAGAAATCAGACTGTTTGTTCCTTCATAGATAATCATTACGCCGGCAATACTAATCAGAGAACCTTCTATAGCAGAAGTTACGAACTCCACTTTTCCGTGGCCATAAGGGTGGTTTTCATCTCGTGGTTTTGCCGCCAGATATAGAGAATAAAGCCCCAAAAATGCGCTGATGACATTCACGATGCTTTCCATCGCGTCAGAGAAAACGGCATCTGAATTAGTCAATTTCCACGCAACTAATTTTCCAACGAAAAGGATAATCCCGACAACAGCGATCCATTTTTGAAACGCAATATTGGAATTTGTTTTTTTATTTGTCTTCATTACTAAAAAAGAATCTTCGAGATTTTCGAAGATTCTTTAGATTTTGTTAGTTTAAACCAAGTTGTTTGCTACTAGGTATTCTGCAATCTGAACTGCGTTTGTAGCAGCGCCCTTTCGGAGATTGTCTGCTACAATCCAGAGGTTGAGCGTTTTAGGTTGAGAAAGATCTCGACGGATTCTTCCAACGAAAACGTCATCTTTTCCTTCAGAATATAATGGCATTGGATACTCATTATTTCTCACATCGTCTTGAAGTGTTACACCAGGCGTTTCAGAAAGTATTCTTCTTACTTCATCAAGATCAAATTCATTTTCGAATTCGATATTAACACTTTCAGAATGTCCGCCTTGTACAGGAACTCTAACAGCAGTTGCCGTCAAATTGAAAGTATCGTCGCCTAGGATTTTCTTAGGCTCTTTCATCAATTTAATTTCCTCTTTAGTGTAATCGTCATCAGCAAAAACATCACAATGAGGTAATGCATTTTTGAAGATTTGATAAGGATAAACTTTTTCGGGATTTTCTCCTTTGATTTGGCTCTCTCCGTTCACCGAATATTCTATTTCAGAATTCAATTGATCAACAGCTGCTTTACCAGTTCCAGTTACAGACTGATAAGTAGAAACTACAACTCTTTTGATGTCGTATTTTTGATTCAAAGGGTGAAGAACCATTACCAATTGGATTGTAGAACAATTTGGGTTAGCAATGATTTTATCTTCTTTTGTCAGAACATTAGCATTGATCTCAGGAACAACCAATTTTTTAGTCGGATCCATTCTCCAAGCCGATGAGTTATCAATCACTACCGTTCCAACTTCGGCAAATTTTGGAGCAACTTCCAAAGAAGTTCCACCGCCAGCTGAAAAAATAGCGATCTCGGGTTTGACTGCAATAGCGTCGTCCATGCTAACGATCGTAAATTCCTTGTCCTTAAACTTAATCTTCTTACCAACAGATCTCTCTGATGCTACAGGAATTAATTCGGTGATTGGAAGATTTCTCTCCTCCAAAACTTTCAGCATAACTTGTCCAACCATTCCGGTTGCGCCTACTACAGCTACTTTCATTGTTTTTTGATTAATTAAAATTGTTACTATTTAGCCGAAAACTCTTGCCCAAGGGAATGCAAATACAAAAAGTGCAATTGCAACCAATCCTAATGACATAATAGGAATAGTCAGTTTTTCGATTGTTTTGAATTTTTTATTGATGATTGTCATTAACACAGCTGCGATTAACATCGAGAATGGATGTTCTACATAAGTGAATCTTAAATCAGCATTTTTCATCACCATACTCATATCCAACCCCTTTGTGAAATTGGATATCAACATTACGATTCCAATTAAAAACTGAACGTGAAAAAAGATCATTGTGAACAAAGTTACTTTTCTGAATGCTTTGGAAATGTTACCGCTGTAACCAAACATTGTAACCAACAAAACGATAAGAAATGCGGCTACAAGTAATAACTCCAGATAAGCAAAACCTTTGTGAGCGTGAAGTAGAATGTTATAAAATTCCATAGTCTGATTTTTTTGATTAGCAAATATAGAAAAATCCCGACAGATTGCCGGGATTTGAAGTATAATTAAATATTATTAATCTAATTTTAAAATCTATAAGATACAGATGCTGCCCAAGTTCTACCGAATCCGAAATAAACGTTGTTTGAAACATCTAAACCTTTATAGAAATTTGCAGAATTTGCATTGTAAGTATTCAGCAAAGCTTGCGCCTGCTCAGTGGTATTGGTTGAAGTTTTGAAGTCTGATAATGTTTTCTTAACTGATGATCTCAAATCTGAAATATAAATGGTATCAAATAAGTTATAAACATTTCCTGTAATGATTAATCGGTGACCATTATTCAAACTAAATGTATAAGAAGCTCCCAAATCTGTTAGATTATAAGAAGGTGCTTTCAAAGAACCTTTTTCTGCTCTGGCAGCAGGGATTACTCCGTCTTTAATAACATACTGGTTTGTAATACTAAAGGTTCCGTATAAGTTATCATAGTATCTCCAAGTTGCAAAAACATCAAGGTTTTTAACAGGTTTAACTGTTGCGCCGATTGCTGCTGTTGTCTGTGCAGCGTCACCCACTTTCATTCCATCTAGAGCCAATACAGCAGAGTCTGCTCCATTTGTAAGAACCGGATCACCGTTTGCATCTGTTACTCTTCCGGTTGGATTATTTTTATATTTCCAGTTTCCTACAGAAAACATTCCGTTGAATTCTAAATAACTGGTTGCTTTATAGAAAGCTTCCAATTCCGCACCTACGTGAACTTCTCTTACCCCAGTCAAAAGGGCTACACCGTTTGTGGCAATAGTATTATCTGGTTTTGTGTAAGTAATACCAGAAACACGCTGTGTTCTATCTTTCCAGTCTGTATAATAACCGTTAACATTCACTCGCAATTTCTCACTTTTGAATCCGTAACCGATTTCAGCTGATTCAACTTTCTCGTTTTTCAAATCTTTGCTGACAATCTGCTGATACAAAGAACCAAAGGTTTTGGGTGGTAATACATAAGGGAAAATTGCATTTTGGTTAGGCTGCTTAGAGTAAATACCAAGGTTTACAAAAACATTGTGATTTTCGTTGATGTTATAATTTACCCCACCTTTTGCATTATATCCAAATCTGAATTTTTGGTCTGTAGTTCTCTCAACAGCTTGTCCCTGTTGCGTTGTACTATAACCTGCAGGAACGGTGGATACTCCATCCCAAACCCAGTTGTCAATTCTTTGGTTGCTTTGTTCGGAAGCAGAACCTTGTACGAAAGCAGTAAGTTTCTCTCCGCTATATTCCAATTGTCCGAAAACACCTCCCCAAATAACTTTTCCATCGTAATTTCTATAAACGATTTGAGACTTGTCTTTTACGGCTGCTGCAAAAGGGTTAGCTGGTGGAGACGCATTATAAGATTGCGTTACGGTGTAATATGGATATTGATTGTAATTTCCTGCTTCACGATACTGAGTATTTCCTAAGAAATCTGTAACAAGACCTGGGTGATAACCGTAATAATATCTACCATCGAAACCGACAGAGAAATTCCAACTATCATCGATTTTATGTTGGAAGTTAGTCAAGATTCCGTACCAGTCGTGAGAGTTTACGCTAGCTCTTCTGGTAATACCGTTTTTGGTATTTGTAGCGCTTACATATCCTCCGATGCCAGGAGCAGTATTAACTTTATTGATTCCTGTTCCTGGAGCAACAGCAGAATTCCAATTAACGGCCTGTCCTTGGTTCCAAGCAACGATATCGTCAAAACGAATTAATCCATCGCTTGTTTTTGGTAATGCATTAATACCTGTTCCGTTTATAGAACCTAAAATACCAGTTCCTCCGCCTCTTCCCCAAGAAGCATAAAGAACAGTTGATAATTTAGATTTTTCAGTCATAGACCAATCCCAGTTTAACGAGGCAACGGGCTTGCTGTAATAGTTTACAGATTGAGAATATTCTCGTCCGTTCAGATATCCCCAATTGGAGTTATATCTTCTGTTTGGTTTGTCAGACAAAACGCCATCCAATTTTCCATCGCCCATATCCAAGTCGGTTTTGATGGTATTGTTAAAAGTTTGATTATGCCATTGTGGAGCTCCAGTAAAAGTAAACTGAAAATCGTGTTTTCCTCTCTGATACCCTAGAGCGAAATAATAATTGTAAGCTTCAAACTGAGAGCCATCAATATATGTATTACCCGCAGTTCTTGACATTAAGAATGAAGATGACCACCCTGTTGCTGATTTCCCTGTATTGTATGAGAACAAAGTTTTAAGATAACCATCGTTACCCAACCCAACAGTTACATTACCTTCTCTCTTTTTGTCTGCGGCTCTTGTGATAATATTAATTGTTCCACCCACTGATGCAATAGCTAGTTTAGAAGATCCAAGACCTCTCTGAACTTGCATTGCAGAAGTTACGTCAGACAAACCAAGCCAGTTAGACCAATACACTGTTCCTCCTTCCATATCGTTTACAGGAACACCGTTTATCATAACAGCGGTATTATTAGTATCAAAACCTCTAATATTAACACGTCCGTCTCCAAAACCACCGCCACCTTTTGTAGCATAGATAGATGGTGTAGAAGTTAAAATCTCAGGAAACTCCTGATTACCTAATCTTTGGACAATTTGTGCTTCCTTAATTGTAGAAACAGCAACAGGGGTTTTTCTATCTTTTGCAATATCAGCGACTCCTGTCAATACAACTTGTTCTATTTCGTTGTCTTTCGATAATGTGTCTTGAGTAGACTGTGCAAAATAGAAACTCGCTGTACTCATCGTCAGCATAAGAACTAATGCTGGCTTTTTTGATAGCATTTTCATTTTTTTTAAGATTTATGTCGCAAAAGTCTAAAAAAAAATGATAACTATTGTTAATAAACTGTTAATTTTTTAAAGCCTTGAGACTCAGGTCGATATTGCTCGAAGAATGGGTTATTGCACCCGCTGAGATAAAATCGACACCAGTTTTCGCCACCGAATTTAACACCTCACGTGTAATTCCACCCGAAGCTTCAGTTTCTGATTTTTTATTGACAATTTTTACAGCTTTGGTCATTGTATCAAGATTCATATTATCAAACATAATTCTGTCAGCACCAGATTTTACAGCTTCTTCAACTTCTTCAAGGTTGCGTGTTTCAACCTCAATTTTAAGTTTCAGCTTGTTTTTCTTGACATAATCTTTTGCCATTTTCACGGCATTGGTAATACTTCCGTTATAATCGATATGATTGTCTTTCAGCATTATCATGTCATAAAGTCCGTATCTGTGGTTTGTTCCGCCACCTATGGCAACGGCCCATTTTTCACAAACTCGGAAATTAGGTGTTGTTTTTCTGGTATCAAGCAATTTGGTTTTTGTACCAACTAGTCGAGAATCCCAATCGTGAGTCATCGTAGCAATGCCACTCATTCTTTGCATACAGTTCAGAACTAAACGTTCAGTAGAAAGAATCGACCTCGCTTTTCCGGAAACTATAAAAGCAACATCGCCTTTTTTAGCAGGCTGACCATCTTTGATAAAAACTTCAACATTGAGATTTTTATCATAATATTTGAAAATAATTTCCGCCAATTCAACACCCGCCAAAATGCAGTTTTCTTTAACCAAAAGTTGTGCTTTCTGTTCCAGATCTTTTGGAATGGTTGATAATGTAGAATGGTCACCGTCTTGGATGTCTTCTTCCAATGCCGTTCGGATGAATTCTTTTAAAACTTTATCGGATGCGTATGCTGGTCTTTTCATTGCTTTTAATTTTCTTTTATCAATAATGGTTTCGTCGCCAAATCTTTATTATAAAATGCGCCTTTGTTTTCTTTCATTTCCAGAGAATGTTTGATAATCAGATAAGAAACATTCACAAGATTTCTCAATTCAGAAAGCTGTGGCGAAAGTATGGAATAATTATAAAGTTCTGTGACGGCTTCATAAATCTCACGCTGTTTTTTCTTCGCTAATTCTAATCTCGCATTGCTTCTTACGATGGCAACCAAGTCGCTCATCATTTCCTGAAGTTGTTTTCTGAGATAAGTTACCAAAACCATTTCGTCCATCATTTTCATTCCTTCTTCATTCCATTCCGGAACAGCTTTCAAATCATCGAAATTAAAATCATTTTCTTTCAACAATTCAACAGTTTTCATCGCTGCATTATGACCGAAAACTAAACCTTCCAATAAAGAATTCGAAGCTAATCGGTTTGCGCCGTGAAGTCCAGAATTGGTGCATTCTCCCACTGCAAAAAGATTTTTGATGGAAGATTGACCATTTTTGTCAGTTTCAATTCCGCCCATTAGATAATGACAAGCCGGAACCACGGGAATCAATTCCTTCATCGGGTCGATGCCTTCATCCATACATTTTTGATAGATATTAGGAAAGTGATGCAGGAATTTTTCTCTGTCCATTTCACGGCAATCTAATCCCACGTATTCGTCTCCGCTTATTTTCAATTCATTATCAATGGCTCTTGCAACAATATCACGAGAAGCCAATTCTTCGCGTTCATCGTATTTTTGCATAAAAGGTTTTCCGTTTTTGGTGCGAAGTTTTGCGCCATCGCCACGAACCGCTTCGGAAATCAAGAACAACATTCCGTCTCTTTTAGAATACATTGCGGTTGGATGAAACTGATAATATTGCATATTCGAAACTTTCCCTTGCGCTCTGTGAACAAAAGCGATTCCGTCACCAGTCGCAATAATCGGGTTGGTTGTGTTTTTATAGACGTGACCAGCGCCGCCGGTTGCAACCAAAGTTATCTTAGAAGTGATTTTTTTGATTTTCTTATTTTGCTCATCAAGAACATAAGCACCATAACCATGGATGTTTCCTTTGTCCAATTCTTTTCCCGGAACATGATGCTGAGTTATCAAATCAATGACATAATGATGCGGAAGAATTTCAATATTTGGAGAATTTCTAACAGTTTCCAAAAGTGCTCTTTCAATTTCGAAACCTGTGATATCTTTATGATGAACAATTCTATTTTCCGTATGTCCGCCTTCTCGTCCTAATGAGTATTTTCCTTTTTCTTGGTCAAATTTTGCGCCCCATTCTACGATTTCATTAAAACGTAAAGGCGCTTCTTCCACCACCATTTTTACAATTTCTGGGTCGTTGATGTAATCGCCGGCTCTCAAAGTATCGTCGATGTGTTTTTGGAAATTATCTTTTGAGAAATCCGTTACAACTGCCAATCCGCCTTGCGCATATTTGGTATTGCTTTCGTCTTCGTTGGATTTTGTAACGATGGTAATTTTAGTTTCTGGTAATTGCTCGGAAATTTTGATGGCGTAAGATAAGCCCGAAATTCCGGAACCGATTACGAGAACGTCTGTTTTTATCATAAAAAGAAATTAATAATTCTCAAACTGTCTGAGAAAATTCGAAAGAATAAAGTTAAAAGAAATTAGTGAACTTATCTACAGGTTTTCTGACTTTTTTGAAATTCTGGAAAATATTATCTTTTGTAAAAACAACAAACAGACAGGTTGTTTAGGTTTTAATCAGTTCCATTTTTTCAAATCATAAGCCGCTTCCCAAAAATAATATTCCATTTGTGATGCTGTGATAAAAGCTTCGGTCATTTTTTCTCGAATAGCTTCGGTTGTTTCGGAGGCAATTTTGTCGCAAATATCAATTGCTTGCTGTACAGCAACGCCGAATTCTTCGCCACCATAAGTNNAGTATCAATCCATTTCTGGTAAGTATTGTTTTCTGATTTTAAGTTGTGATAGATATGGTCTCCTACTTTTTTATAAATCCAAAAGCAGGGCAAAACGGCAGCCATAGCGATTTCTATTGCATCTAAGGCTGCTGTACTTTTTAAAAAATGAATATAATGATGACAAGCTGGCTGGATTTTTCCTTTTTCCGTTAATCCAAAATCCTCAAAATAAGATTCGTGTAAATTATTTTCTACAACTATTGCATTTTCTGCAAATCGGGTAAAGATTAATGTATCTTTTGCATCATAAGCTCGGGCTGCAATTAATGCCAAAGCTCTCCCGAAGTGCTCAAGGTACAAAGAATCCTGCGCCATGTAGAACTGGAATTTTTCTTTGGGTAAGCTTCCGTTTGCTAACTCCTGAATAAAAGGCATTTCTAAAATAGATTGGTATCTATTTTCTATTTGTTTCCACGCAGTTTCAGACCAATTCATTTTTGATTAATTTATCTGGGTTAAAAAAGTGATTCAGAGGACCGTTTCCTTTTCCGGTAACAACATCTTTTCCGTTTTCAATTGCTTTATAAACATATTCTTGAGCCAAAGAAACGGCTTTGTTAAGAGACTCTCCTCGAGCTATATACGAAGCAATAGCAGATGAAAGCGTACAGCCAGATCCGTGAGTATTATTAGTTAAAAATTTATTGGTTTCAAAAGAAGATTGTTTTCCGTTTTCTTCAAAAAGCAATGATGTGATAGTAGAAGTTTGCTGATGTCCACCTTTTAGGAGAATGTTTTTACAACCTAATTTTGAGATTTTCTCCCCTGCAATATGCATGTCATCCAAATTTTTAACAACCATATCAGCTAATATTGCGGCTTCGTCCATATTTGGTGTAATTATGTCTGCAATTGGAAATAGTTTTTGGACAATTGTGTTGATAGTTTCTTCTTCAATCAATAGATGTCCGCTTGTGGCAACCATTACAGGATCAAAAACGATGGGTACTTTTTTATATTTGCTTAAAGTTTTTACTATTATTTCTACCAATTGTGGTGTGTGAACCATTCCAATTTTTATAGCTTGGGGAAAGATGTCATCAAGGATTGCCTCGATTTGATCTGCAACAGCTTCCATCGGGATCGGGTATATTTTGCGCACACCTTGTGTGTTCTGTATTGGAAGAGCTGTTAATACGGAAGTTGCATAACAGCCTAATGAGGAAATCGTTTTAATATCTGCTTGAATTCCTGCTCCGCCGCTACCATCAAAACCGGCAATAGTTAAGACGGAACTATAAGTATATTTTTTCATTTCAGTATTTCATTTTTAAGCTTATAAGCTGCTTTTTCCGGATTGTCAGAACCACAAATTGCAGATACAACAGCAACCGAATCTGCGCCAGCTTTAATAATTGAAGAAGCGTTATTTATATTAATATTTCCAATCGCAACCAATGGTTTTTTGGTAAGAGAACGTATTGTTGAAAGTCCGTTTAGCCCCCATTCGGTTACGGTGTCTTTTTTAGTATCAGTAGAAAATATTGGGCTGATGCCTAAGTAGTCTGATAATGCGGTATTATTGTTTTCTAGCTGATCAAGATACTCGATAGAATATCCTATCAATTTATTTTGAAAAACGCCATCTTTTCTCAATTCATAAGGAGTGATATCATTATTCCCTACATGAATTCCGGCAGCAGCAGATTTTTCAGCCACTTTGGGATTGTCATTGATAATCAGTGGGGTGTTGTGTTTGTCTGTAATCTCTTTTAAGAATAAGGCTTTTTTAAGGAAGTCCTTAGTAGAAATATCTTTTTCCCTTAATTGGATAATATCAACACCGCCAAGAATGGATTGTTCTGCAACTTTAAGAAAGTCTTTACCTAAACAATCTTTTTCGGAAATCACAAGATACAGCTGATATGGAAATGATGGATGGAGAGCCATTATTTTGTTAGCTTTAAATGAGAATTAAATTCTTTATCCGTAATATTATAAAGCTTATCAATAATATTGAGCTGTAAACTTCCTGGTCCGGAACTATTTTTGGCAGCTAATTCTCCAGATATGCTAAGTAAGCTCAAAGCGGCTGCTGCGGCTTCGGATTTGTTTTCTATAACACCAATGAAAGCACCGACAAGAGCCGTAGCTGTACATCCAAGACCTGTAACCTTTGTCATTAATGGATCGCCATTATCAAGAAAAAGACATTGATGTTTATCTATAACTATATCGGTTTCCCCCGAGATACAAACCACGGAATTATGATTTTTAACAAGGGTTGTTGCTGCATCAATCGCTTCATTGCTCATAGCTGTACTGTCTACTCCTTTCGTAACAGTGTTGTTAAGTTTCGCAAGTGCGATAATTTCAGAAGCATTACCACGAATAACAGTAGGATTTAAAGATAATATTTCGCTTAGAACAACATCCCGATAGGGGGTTGCACCCGCTCCAACAGGGTCTAACACCCATGGTTTTTGTAAAGAATTTGCTTTTTTCGCCGCAATCATCATTGATTCATGCCAATATTCATCCAAGGTACCGATATTAATGACCAGAGAGTGGGAAATGCTTACCATATCCTCTACTTCGGGTTTTGCATGCGCCATAATAGGCGAAGCACCGATTGCCAAAAGTGCATTGGCGGTATTGTTCATCACTACATAATTGGTGATGTTATGAACGAGAGGTGAGGATGTTCTTACTTGGAGGATGTGTTGCCAAAGATGATTTTCCATTTTGATATTTATTTAAAAAAACAAACGCTTCAGGATAATCCGGAACAACAGTCGGTAGTTTAGAATACAAACTTATTGCTTTTTCCTACGCCGATATTAGCCGGATCAGGTTCAAAGGGACTCTCTCAATTCTTTTCAGAATACCCCTAAAGCATATTACAAAAGTATTGAAAAATATTTAAATGAAAATGAGAAGAGATACAACCAGTAAGCAATTAAAAGAAAAGCCTATAATAATACCTGTTTTTGATAATTTCCATATAATCCATTTGAACTCAAATAATTAACAATATATATGATTGTTGAAAAAAGTTATGAACATTAAGTAAAAATGTGGGCAAAAGTGGTAAAATGTGGTGAAAATTTATATAAATTTGCTCCAAATGAAAAATTTCATTGGAACATATGAGTGTAAAATAGATGACAAGGGGCGCATCAAACTGCCTGCTTCGCTTACGAAGCAGATGGAACATTTTGCAGATGAGCCATTTGTAATAAAGCGTTCGGTGTTTCAGAAGTGTCTTGAGGTTTATCCGATGAAGCCTTGGGAAAAACTGATGGCAAAAATAAATGGTCTGAACCGATTTGTGAAAAAAAATGCAGATTTCATCAGGATGTTTACGGCTGGAGTCAAAACTGCAGAGCTGGACAACGTTGGTCGTTTGCAAATCAGTAAAGATTTGACACAATATGCCAATCTGACCAAAGAAATCGTCATCACCAGCGCTGGCGAATTGTTCGAGATTTGGGATAAAGATTCTTATGAACAGGTTATCTCGGTCAATGAATCTGATTTCGCTAGTCTGGCGGAAGATGTAATGGGAGATTTAGATTTACCTGAACTAAATTAATATTAAGAAAATAGCTAATGTCATTCTGAGCTTGTCGAAGAATCTGAAACTATCAACTCTGAACTAACAACTATCAACTAAAAAAATGTATCACAATCCTGTCTTATTAAAACAAAGTGTTAACGCTCTAGTAACTAATCCGGACGGGATTTATGTGGATTGTACTTTTGGTGGAGGCGGTCATTCCCGTGAGATTCTGAGCCGACTTTCGGACAAGGGAAAGCTGTTTTCTTTTGACCAAGATTTGGATGCGTTGAAGAATACGATTGATGATCCGAGGTTTACCTTGGTTAATCAGAATTTTAGGTTTTTAGAGAATTCGATGTTGGCTTATGGGATTTCTCACGTTGATGGAATTTTAGCAGACTTAGGAGTTTCTTCTCATCAGTTTGACGAAGCGGAAAGAGGATTTTCCACAAGAAGCAATGCGCCTCTTGATATGAGAATGAATGTGATGCAAGGTCTTGATGCAAAGAAAATCATCAACGATTATGAAGAAGAAGACCTCGCGAATATCTTTTATCAATATGGAGAATTGAGAGAATCTCGAAAATTGGCAAGAGAAATTGTTCATCATAGAAAAACTAAAAAAATCAATACGACTGAGGATTTGAAAAATCTCTTCAGTTATATTCCTGCATTTAAACAAAATAAATTCTTTGCTCAGGTTTTTCAGGCAATCCGAATTGAGGTTAATCAAGAGCTGGAAGTTTTGAAAGAAATGTTGGTTCAATCTTACAAGATTTTAAAAGTTGAAGGAAGATTGGTCGTGATTTCTTACCATTCTTTAGAAGATAGATTGGTAAAACGTTTCCTGAAAAACGGAATGTTCGAAGGTGAGCCTCAGCGTGATATCTACGGAAATTATGCAAAAGCATTCGAATTGTTGCAAACAAAAGCAATCATTCCGGATGATAAAGAAATTGAAGAAAACTCAAGAGCGAGAAGCGCAAAACTGAGAATTGGAACAAAGTTATAAATGATAAATGATAGGCGATAAATGATCATCAATTATCATTCATCACTTATCAATTATAAAAACGTGGCAAAGCAGACAACCTACAATAAGCAGAAAAAGAAACTCACTTTTATGGACATCATAAAGGGGAATTTTCTTAATCGTGATGAGGTAAAAGCGCATTACAAATATTTCGTGTTTATTTTCGGATTGTTGATGGTGATGATTTATAGTAATCACTTGGTTAACAAAAAAATAGAGCAAGTTAACAAGCTTAAAGAAGAAACGGAAGAATACAAATCCAGAAATGCTTACGCACAAAGTAGGCTAATCAAAATAAGAATGGAATCCGAACTAGGAAAAGAAATGGTTCAGGATTCTTTGGTGAGTTTGGAAAGCCACCCGATGAAATTATTGATAAAAGTTGATAGCACAGATGATAAAGCAACCAAATAACAATTACGAAAAAAAGCGTTCCAATGCGTTGAAGTGGGGCTACCTTTTTGTGTTGGGAGCTTTCATTTTATTTATCATTTTTCTTGCCAGAATTTTGATCCTGCAGAATACCAATGTTCAGGAGTTTGAAGATAACTATATCAGTAAAAATTATCGAGAAGCAACTTTAAAAGCAGCTCGGGGTAATCTTTTTGCATCGGACGGATCTATACTGGCTACAACGGTGATGCGTTACGATATCTATCTGGATTTCAAATCGATGAGAGATACAATCTATTCCAATAATATTGGTGCTTTGACAGATTCCCTTAGTAAAATGTTCGATAAGCCGAGAAGTTATTTCCGAGCAAAATTAGATGCACAGAATAAGAAAAACAATCAATATTATCTTTTAGCAAAAGGTTTGGACTTCGATCAATATGACAGAATACGCAATTTTCCGATTTTCAAAAAAGGTAAGAATAAAGGTGGTTTCATCGTAGAAAGAAACTTCCGAAGAGAATTAGCAACCACTCAAATTGGAGCTGGAACAATCGGCGCTGATAACGGCGAATCAAAATCAGGTTTGGAAGGTGCTTTTAGCAAATTCTTAACTGGAATTGATGGAAAAAGATTGGAGCAAAAAATCACTTCTTCACAATGGAAACCAATTGATTACTGGAAAGTTCAGGAGCCTGTTGACGGCCAAGATGTGTACACGACTTTGGATTTGAGAATTCAGGATATTGCACATTCGGCACTGGAAAATCAGTTAATCAAATTCGATGCAGATCACGGTTCCGTGGTTGTAATGGAAACAGGAAGCGGGAAGATCCGCGCTATGGTAAATCTTAGAAGAACCGAGCCGGGAATGTATGTAGATGCTTACAATTATACTGTGAAAGATGCTCAGGAACCAGGTTCCACATTCAAAACAGTTTCGCTTTTGGCGGCGATGGATGATGGATTCATCGATGAAAACACACAAGTCAACATAGGAAACGGAATTTGGAACTATGCAGGACAGAGGATTACCGATGGTCACGGTGGTGGAACTTATGACGTGAGCGATGTTTTGGCTAAGTCCAGCAATGTGGGCGCTGCTAAACTCATAACAGCTCATTATGCAGACAAGCCTCAGGTTTTCATAGATCATTTGAAACGTTGGAAAATGTTCGATAAAATGCAGATCGAGTTGCCAGGAATTGCGAAGCCATCCATTCAAACACCAGAGAGCAAGCGTTGGAACAAAGCGACTTTGGCTTCTTTGGCTTACGGTTACTCGTCTAGATTTCCGCTGTTGCAGCTGGTTACTTTTTATAATGGTATCGCAAATAAAGGTAAAATGGTAAAGCCTCTTTTCATTGATAAAATAATGAAAGATGGTAAAGTTCTTTATGAAGCGAAACCTGAGATTATGGTTAAGAAAATGGCTTCTGATAAAGCGATTACGATGATGACACACGCTTTAACCAAAGCAGTTGAAAAAGGAACGGCAAAAAGTATCTATACTCCGAATCTTAAAATTGCAGGAAAAACCGGAACTGCAAGATTCGAATATTGGAAAGCTGGACCAATGAAATATCAGGCGTCATTTGCGGGTTTTTATCCAGCTGATAATCCAAAATATACGTGTATCGTAGTTGTTAATCAGCCAGATACATCAAAAGGTTTTTATGGAGGGACGGTTTCTGCACCAGTTTTTAAAGAAATTGCCGGAAAAACTTTCATGAAAACGCCTTTGAATGTGGAAAAAGAACTTTTGGTTGAGCATAAAGTTAACCTTAATAAAATGACTGCACCAAACGTTAAAGTCAGCGTAAGAAGAGACTCGATGCCGAATTTGGTTGGGATGATTGGAAAGAATGTAATTCCTCAACTGGAAAATTTGGGTTACAGAGTAGATTACAAAGGTGTTGGTAAAATTATGGAACAGTTTCCTGCAGAAGGAGCAACCATTGGCAAGAACCAAAAGATTTATTTGAATCTTCAAAATTAAAGCTGAGCGACAAAGTCGTCATATGTTGGTAGAAATAGAAACAAATTATAATAACAATGAGGTGCGAAGCACCGAAATATTGGTTAAATGAATTTAGAAAAATTATTACAAAGAATTACAGTTTTAGAAACTATCGGAACTCTTGAAAGAGAAGTTTCAGAATTGGTTTTTGACAGCAGAAAAGTTGTTGAAAATTCTTTGTATGTTGCATTGAAAGGAACGATTTCAGACGGACATTCTTATATCAATCAAAGCATCGAAAAAGGTGCGAAAACTATAGTTTGTGAAGAATTACCTTTAGAAATTAATGATGAAGTAACTTATTTGAAAGTTGAAAATTCATCGAAAACTTTAGGACATTTGGCTTCTAATTTTTACGGAAATCCTTCTGAGAAATTAAACTTAATTGGCGTTACCGGAACCAATGGAAAAACGTCTGTAACAACATTATTATTTGATATTTTCAAAAATCTGGGCTATCAATCCGCTTTGATTTCCACTGTTGAGTACAGAATCGGAGACGAGATTATTCCTTCAACGCACACAACGCCGGATGTGATTCGATTGAATCAAATGCTAG
Source organism: Flavobacteriales bacterium UBA7519 (assembly GCA_002476905.1). Lineage (GTDB taxonomy): Bacteria > Bacteroidota > Bacteroidia > Flavobacteriales > Weeksellaceae > Epilithonimonas. The sequence continues at coordinate 17,724 of DLND01000201.1, read as the reverse complement.
CGAAAGCGGTTGAAATCGGTTGTGAGTATGCTTTTATGGAAGTGAGTTCTCACGGCATTTCGCAGGATAGAATCGAAGGATTACATTTTAAAATCGCCGGTTTTACGAACATCACGCACGACCATTTGGATTATCACAAGACGTTCCAAAATTATATCTACGCTAAAAAGAGATTCTTCGATGAGTTAGAGGATTCTGCAGTTGCGATTACGAATGCCGATGACAAAAACGGATTGGTAATGTTGCAGAATACCAAAGCGAAAAAGAAAACTTTTGCTTTGAAAACAATGGCCGATTTCCACGGAAAAGTTCTGGAAGTGGATTTCAACGGAATGTTACTGAATTTCAATAATAAAGAATTCTGGACGACATTGACCGGGAAATTCAATGCGTATAATTTGCTTTTAGCTTACGGAATTGCCTTGGAATTAGGAATGGACGAAGCAGAAGTTCTTCAGGCAATTTCAACATTGAAAAGAGTGAATGGAAGATTTGAAACTATAAAGTCTGACAGCGGAATTTTCTTCGTGGTCGATTATTCGCACACGCCAGATGCATTGGAAAATGTGTTGGACAGCATCAACGAAATTAGAACAAAAAACGAAAGACTAATATGTGTTTTCGGTTGTGGAGGCGACAGAGACAAAACCAAACGTCCGGAAATGGGAGACATCGCTACAAAAAAATCGACTTTGGCAATCATCACTTCTGACAATCCAAGAACTGAAGAGCCAACGCAGATTATCAAAGAAATAGAAGCGGGTGTTCAACCGCAGAATTTCAGCAAATACACTTCGATTCCTGATAGAAGAGAAGCGATAAAAATGGCAATCAAATTTGCCGAACCAAAAGATATTGTTTTGGTGGCGGGAAAAGGTCACGAAACATATCAGGAAGTAAATGGTGTGAAACATCATTTTGATGACAAAGAAACGATTAGGGAATTATTACAATTAATGGGAAAATAGAACATCATGCTATATTATCTATACGAATATTTAACTGCTCACGGGATTCACGTTCCGGGAATGAATTTGTTCAAGTACATTTCGTTCCGGGCAGCGATGGCCGTTTTGTTTTCGCTGATAATTGCCTTGGCATACGGTAAAAAAATCATCAATTTCCTAAGAAAAAAACAGATGGGAGAATTGGTGAGAGACCTTGGTCTGGAAGGGCAAAAGCAGAAAGAAGGAACACCAACAATGGGCGGTTTGATTATTATTTTGGCAACCATTATTCCCGTTTTACTATTTACAAGAATTACCAACGTGTACATCGTATTGTTGATTATCTCAGTTTTGTGGATGGGAGCGATTGGCTTTTTGGACGATTATCTGAAAAAAGTTAAGAAAAATAAAGACGGTTTAAGTGGAAAATTTAAAGTAATTGGACAAGTTGGTTTAGGCCTAATTGTCGGAGTGACGATGTATTTCCATCCTGATGTCGAGGTTAGGAGAAAGTACGCCGATGCTACAGTTATTAACAGAAATAATGTGGAGAAGAATTTTATGCAAGATGAAAAAATTCCGGTTTCCACGGTTCCATTTACAAAAAATAATGAGTTCGATTACAGTGGGATTTTATTCTGGATGGATGATGCAAAAGCGCACGAATGGGCTTGGATTGTCTTTATTCCTATTGTGATTTTCATTGTAACAGCAGTTTCCAACGGAGCCAATATTACTGACGGAATCGATGGCTTAGCCGCAGGCACCAGCGCCGTAATCTTACTGACGTTGGCATTCTTTGCATATGTCTCTGGAAACATCATTTTTGCAGATTATCTGAATATTATGTTCCTGCCGCATATGGGAGAAACCACCATTTTTGCCCTTGCTTTGGTGGGAGCTGTGATTGGTTTTTTTTGGTACAATACTTATCCAGCACAGATTTTTATGGGTGATACAGGAAGTCTGATGTTAGGTGGAGTAATCGCGGTTTTGGCTATTATTCTTAGGAAAGAATTATTGATTCCTGTTCTTTGCGGTGTGTTCCTCATAGAAAATCTGTCCGTGATTTTACAAGTGATGGTTTTCAAATACAGAAAGAAAAAACATGGGCTAGAATATGCTCAAAACAATAGATTATTTAAGATGTCTCCACTACATCATCATTATCAGAAAGAAGGTTTTCACGAGAGCAAAATCGTGAACCGAATGATAATCATCGGTGTTATGCTGGCAATTATTTGTCTAATCACTTTGAAAACTAGATAGAGGATTGTAAAATGTAAAAAGTATAATGTACAATGTATTTTTTACAGAATGATTAAAATTAATAACGAGATGATGTACAATTTATAAGTCATTTTAAATTGTACATAATACATTTTACAAAATAATTATGAGAGTAGTAATACTTGGAGGAGGCGAAAGCGGCGTTGGTGCTGCGTATCTGGCAAAAGCTAAAGGCTTTGATGTCTTTCTTTCGGATATGGGAACAATTCGTGAGAATTACAAAAAAGAATTGGACGAGCTTGGGATTGACTACGAAGACGGAACACATTCCGAAGAAAAAATTCTGAATGCCGATTGGGTCATCAAAAGCCCTGGGATTCCGAAAAGGGCGGAAATGGTGCAGAAGATTCAGGAGAAAGGAATCAGGTTGTCTTCTGAGATTGAATTTGCATCAGAATTTACAGATGCGAAAATTATTGCCATTACAGGAAGTAATGGGAAAACCACGACAACGTCTTTGATTTATTACATCTTGAAAGAAGACGGATTTAATGTTGGATTGGGTGGCAATATCGGAAAGAGCTTTGCAAAACAGGTTGCAGAAGAGAATTTTGATTATTACGTCTTGGAAGTAAGTAGTTTCCAGTTGGATGATATTCAAAACTTTAGACCCTATATTTCATTGTTGTTGAATTTGTCAAAAGACCATCTTGACCAGTACAATTACAATTATGAAGAATATGCTTTGGCTAAGTTCAGAATTGCTGAAAATCAAGATGCTAATAATTTTTTCATCTACAACAAAGATGATGAGATGAGCAAATCGATTCTTGAAAAATTAGATTTGAAAGTAACCAAAGTTCCATTTTCACTAAAAGAAAAATTAGAAAAAGGCGCTTTCTCGATTGATGAAAACTTTGTTGTCAATATCAATGAAGGATTCACAATGAATATTGACGAATTATCATTAGTCGGAAAACATAATGTAGCGAACAGCTTAGCGGCAAGTATTGCCGGAAAGTTATTGGAAATCAGCAATGAAAGCATCCGACATTCGTTAATGACATTCCAGGCAGTTGAACACAGATTGGAACCTGTAGCTGAAATCAGAGGTGTGAAATTCATCAACGACAGTAAGGCAACCAATGTGAACGCAACTTACTTCGCTCTAGAAAGTATGAAACAACCGGTAATTTGGATTGTGGGCGGAAAAGACAAAGGAAACGATTATAGCGAAATCGAAGAATTAGTTAAGAAAAAAGTAAAAGCAATTGTCTGCTTGGGAATTGATAACTCTAAAATTATTGACTTCTTTAAAGATAAAAAAACACAGATTTATGACACTTCGAGTATGCAGAAAGCAGTAGAAGTTTCTAAATCGCTTGCGGAAAAAGGAGATGTGGTTTTATTGTCGCCTTGCTGTGCAAGTTTTGATTTGTTCAATGGTTATGAAGACCGTGGAAATCAATTCAAAAAAGAAGTTTTAGAAGAATTGACAATTAAGAATTAGAATTATCAGTAGGATTGGGCTTTAGCCTACTCTAAAAATGAACGAACAAATTGGCTTTAGCCAAAATAAAAATGCCATTTGTAAAAGTTTACATACACAGTGTTTGGAGTACAAAAAACAGAATTCCTTTTCTCAATTCCAAAGACTTGAGAATCAATGTATGGAAACATATAAAACAAAATGCAGGTGAAAAAGGAATTGTTATAGATGTTGTGAATGGATATTCAGACCATTGTCATTGTTTAATTTCTTTGTCAACAAACCAGACGATAGAGAAAGTTGTTCAACTCATAAAAGGAGAATCTTCATTTTGGATTAATAAAAATAATTTGACTGAAGAGAAATTTGCTTGGCAAGATGAATATTTCGCGGTTTCTGTTTCAGAATCGATGATAGAAAAGGTTAGAAATTATATCATAAATCAAGAGAAGCATCATTTAACAAAGAGTTTTTCTGAGGAATATGAAGAATTTATTTCAAAATATAATTTTAATTCAGAAGAAAAGTAAGTTTTGGCTAAAGCCATTCGACATAATAACTAACATCCGGCTAAAGCCGGACGCAATTAAAAAATAAAATATGAATTATTAACAGCGTTTGTTGAAAATTCAATTTAAAATATCAATAGGATTGGGCTTTAGCCCATTCAAAAAATGAAAAAAAAAATTGGCTTTAGCCAAAATTTATAATAAGAATGAACGAACAAACTACAGAAAACAAATTCGAGCTGCTGAAAGGCGACAAAGTCCTTTGGTCGGTTATCATTTTGATTTCCTTCCTTTCCGTATTTCCGGTTTATTCCGCAAGTTCGAATCTGGAGTATATCGTGAACAACGGGACTACAACAGGTCACGTTTTCAAGCATATCATTTTCGTTTTCATTGGTTTAGGAATTATGCGTTTCGTAGGAACAGTTAAGTACGAGTACATCGGAAAACTGAGTTCCATTTTGCTTTTGTTCACGATTGGATTGTTATTGATAACAATGTTCACAGGACAAAAGATAGAAGGTGCAAGTGCTTCGCGTTGGTTAAAAATTCCGGGAACACCGATATCGTTTCAGCCTTCGTCATTCGCTTATTTGATGCTGATTATCTATCTGTGCAGATATCTCACCAAGAAAATCAAGAGGGAAAGAGTTCCTATTGAGAATATCGTTTACATTTTCGGACCGATATTATTGGTTTTCGGATTGGTGGCCAAAGATAATGGATCGACTGCTTTGATGATTATGATGGTGTCTATTATCATCTTGATTATTGGACAGTTAGCCTGGCAATACGTCGCGGGATTTATCTCGCTTTCAGTGGTTTTCATTGTATTGTTTTTAGTCATTGCTCTGAATACAAACTTAATCGGTGGAAACCGTGTTCACACGTGGATGAGCCGTATTGAAACATTTACGAGTTCCAAAAAAACAGCTGATGTTGAGGATGAAAGTATCAAGGCAAAAAACTATCAGGTAATGCAAGCGAAAGCTGCAATTGTCCACGGCGGATTCAATGGAATTGGACCTGGAAAAAGTGCTTTGAAACAGACATTACCACAATCGGTTTCGGATTTTATTTTCGCCATTATTGTGGAAGAATACGGCTGGATTGGAGCGTTTGTTCTAATAAGCCTTTATATGATAATGATTATCAGGATTGTGATGATTGCCAGTAAAATGCCCGCATTTTTTGGGTCATTATTGGTGCTTGCAATCGGATTAATGATTTTTGTCCAATTATCAGTAAATATTGCAGTTGCCGTAAATCTGATTCCCGTAACAGGTCAGCCTTTACCACTGATAAGTTATGGAGGAACATCGATGTTAGTAACCTATATTCAATTAGGAATTATCCTTAATGTAAGTTCCAGAATTCAGGTTTTTGATGAAGAAGGTTTGGGCAAAAAACAAAGTATTGAAGAAATAAATGATATAGCTTAAATGAGCAAAAAACTTAAAATATTAATGAATGGCGGAGGAACTGGTGGACACATCTTTCCTGCGGTTGCGATTGCTCAGGAAATTCAGAAGAGATTTCCCAATGCAGAGTTTTTGTTCATTGGTGCGAATGGAAAAATGGAAATGGAGAAGGTTCCTCAATCCGGATTCAAAATCGAGGGATTGAATATCGCCGGATTCGACAGAGGTAATCTTCTGAAAAATATCGGACTGCCGTTTAAAATCATTTCCAGTTTGATGAAAGCTAAGAAAATCATCAAAAATTTCAAACCGGATTTTGCGGTTGGAACTGGTGGTTTTGCAAGTGGACCGGCTTTATACATTGCTGCGAAAATGGGAATTCCGACTTTTATTCAGGAACAGAATTCTTTGCCAGGAAAAACCAATGTTTTCAATGCTAAAAAAGCAAAAGCAGTTTTCACGGCTTATCCGGATATGGAGAAATTTTTCTCAGGAACGAAAACTTATTTCTTAGGAAATCCAATTCGTCAGAATATTATCACAGATTTGATTGATAAGGATTTAGCTAAAGAAAAATTAGGTTTAGATAAAAATAAATTAACGATTCTTTCAGTTGGAGGTTCACTCGGTTCCAGAACTTTGAACAACGGCTGGAAAGATAATTTAGATAAATTAAAAGAAAAAGATTATCAATTAATCTGGCAGACAGGAAAAACGGATTTCGCTGAAATAACTTCCAGCATCCAACCTCCAGCTTCCATCCAAATTAAGGAATTTATCTCAGATATGGCTTTGGCGTATTCGGCGGCGGACGTGATTGTTTCCAGAGCTGGTGCGATTGCGATTTCAGAATTAGCAGTTGCAAAGAAACCTGTTTTGCTGGTTCCGTTTCCATTTGCAGCAGAAGACCATCAAACCAAAAATGCTTTGACTTTGGTTGATAAAAATGCAGCGAGAATGGTCAAAGATTCTGAGATGAAAGACAAATTCTGGAACACACTTTCAGAGATCTGTGAGAGCGAGAATTTGAGAAGCGAAATGTCGGCTAATCTGCAATTTTTTGCAAAACCAAAAGCAGCGGAAGAAATTGTGGAGGAGATTATTAAAAAATTAAATTTTAACCAATAACTATATGAAAACTAAATTATTAGGATTGTCAATTTTGATTTCAGCATTATTTTCTGCACAAAAATTAGATTCAAAAATGATTGGATGTTGGAAGGGAACAGAAACTGACCAGCAAATGGAAGGAATGAGTAAATATTGGATTTCTTGCCGACAAGATGATGGGAAAAGTATTCTATTATTCATTGCTCTGAGGGATGGAGAGGTAATACAGCAATCTACAGAAAATGGAAAATGGTGGACGAAAGATGGGAAATATTATGAACTCCACGATTATGATGGAATTACGGATGTTTATAATTATAAATTAGTAGGAGATAATAAGGTTGAATATAGATCTGTTGAACTATTTGGTAAGCCAGATACATCTTATGTTTTCAGTGATGAAAGAATAATTGAAACAAGAAAAAAATAAAGTTCGCTAAATATAATGAGCATCTTAAATAAATATCAAAACTTCTATTTCATCGGAATCGGTGGAATTGGGATGAGTGCGCTGGCGAGATATTTTCTCGCCAACGGCAAAAATGTTTTAGGTTATGATAAAACGCCAACAAAACTGACGGCTCAGCTTGGTGTTGAAGGTGTTGATATGACATTTGAAGATGTGATCGATGAGAAAATTATAGCGTTGGACAAAGAATCAACTTTGGTGATTTATACGCCGGCAATTAAGAAATTATCAATTCTGGATTACTTCGCAGGTGAAAGTTTTGAAATTCTGAAACGTGCAAAAGTTTTGGGATTGATTACCGAAAATACAGATTGCATTGCGGTTGCAGGAACGCACGGAAAGACAACGACTTCTACTTTGATAGCACATCTCTGCAAAGAAGCCAATCTTCCGTCGTCCGCATTTTTAGGCGGGATTTCCGAGAATTTTAAATCCAATTTCGATTACAACGGCAACCAGTTTTCTGTGGTTGAAGCGGATGAATATGACAGAAGTTTCCTAAATCTTTCTCCAGATTGGGCAGTTGTAACCTCGATTGACGCAGACCATTTGGATATTTATGGCGATAGAGTTCAGATAGAAGATGGTTTCCGTCAGTTTGCAAGTTTGGTTCCGAATGACAATCAATTATTTGTAAGAAAAGGAATTGCAATCGAAAGAGAGCACAAGACTTACGCGGTAAATGAGGAAGCAGATTATTACTCTGATAATCTGAGAATGGACCACGATAAAATCTATTTCGATTTTCATACACCAACGCAGAAAATTGAAGATTTTTTTTGGGAAATTCCGGGAATTCACAATGTTGAAAATGCAACGGTTGCTTTGGCGATTCTGAGCAATTTAGGTGTTGATTTCGATACTTTGAAAAAAGCGATCGCCAGTTTCAAAGGCATCAAGAGAAGATATACGAAACATATTTTCGATAACGGAAAAATCTATATCGACGATTATGCGCATCATCCAACAGAGCTGAATGCAGTAATTGGTTCGATTAAAACTTTTTATCCGACCAAGAAATTGCTGGTGGTTTTCCAACCTCATCTTTTCAGCAGAACGAGAGATTTTGCAGAAGATTTTGCAAGAAGTTTGGAAAATGGAGATGACTTGTTGTTGTTGGACATTTATCCTGCGAGAGAACTTCAGGAAAATTTTGAAGGCATCACGTCAAGTTGGTTAGCTGAAAAAATTGAAACAGAAAACAAAGAAGTTTGCACATTACAGGAGACTTTTGAAAAAATAAAAGAAAAAGACTTTGATATTTTATTGACAGCCGGAGCGGGAAATATTGATACACTTTATGACCCGATTATGGAATGGCTTCCGAATGTTTGATTTTAAACGTAAGGTTCGCAAGGAGATTTTTATAAAATTGAAAAATTTTCGGAACGCTAAGGCATTTCACTCAGCAAATGAAAATTGAAAATAAATGAATGAAAACGAAATTTCAAGTATTGTGTTTGATGCAGGAATGAAAATTCATCGCAAACTTGGAGTTGGTCTTTACGAAAATGTCTATGAAGAGTGTCTGGCTTATGAACTGAAGGAAAGAGGATTGATTGTTGAAAGGCAAAAAGATATTAAGGTTGAATATGAAAATTTGATTATTCAAAAAGCATTTAGAGTTGATTTATTAATTGAAAACAAATTGATTATAGAAATAAAAGCAGTTCCAGAAATTAATGATTATCATTTTTTCCAGCTTTTAAATTATTTAAGATTAACTGAATTGAAGTTGGGAATGATTTTAAATTTTCATTCAATGTTATTCAAAAATGGAGTAAAAAGAGTAGTAAATAAATTATAAATAGCTAAGCAAAGCGCCCTTGCGAACGAAAATAATCAGCATTAATGAAAAAAAACTTAGCGCTCGTTGCGTTAAAAATAAAGAAGAATGAAAAACAAGTGGAGAATATTGAAGATATTGGTAACAGTAGTCCTTTTTGGATTTCTGCTCAGTTTCTCGTTGAAGCGTTTCAACAACGCTAAAATGGAGAATGTATCTATCAATATGAACCAGACCAAAACGCCGGTTTATTTTGTCGATGAAAAGGACATCAAGGATTTGGTAAAACAATTCAATCCGACGAAAAAGATTGGCGATGTTAAAATTCCGGAATTGGAGAAGAAGATTAATGAGATTCCATTTGTTGATAGTGCCAATGTTTATATGAATCTGAACGGAAATCTGAATGTCGATATCAAACAACGCATTCCGATTTTTCGCTTGAACAAAAACGGAAAGGATTTTTATGTTGATGAAAAAGGTGTAGAATTCCCGATTTCGAGAAACTTTTCTTATCCGTGTATGCTGGTAATGGGCGATGTTGATGCTTCGGAATATCAGGAACTCGGAAAGTTGATTGAGAAAATTGATAAAGATGATTTCAGCAAAAAATATTTCATCGGAATCAAAAAAGAAAAAGACAATTATAATCTTCTGACGAGTGATGGTAATTACAAAGTTGAGATTGGAGATTTAGAAAATATTGATTTCAAGGTTAAAGGATTCAAAACTTTTGTAGAGAAATATCTGGTTTATCAGAATCCTGAGAAATACAAAAAGATTTCGGTTAAATACAATAATCAGATTGTAACGACTCTGAATCCTTATTTCAAAGAAAACGACAGTATTCTGAGAAATGCACCAAAAATTGAATTAAAGCCAGAAGATGGAAGTCAGAAGCTGGAAGTGAAAAAAACAGAAACTAAAAAAACGGAACCCAAACCGGAACCTAAAAAAGAAATAAAAAAAACTGAACCTAAAAAATCAGAAGTCAAAAAAGAATCTTCGAAACCTAAAAAAGTAGAGAAGAAAGCGGAAGTCAAAAAAACTTCGACCAAGAAAAAAGAAACCACTTCCAAAACAAGTGACAAAAAGAAAAAAGCAAAAGTAGTTGTAGAATAAATAAAAATAAAAGTCTTAGCTGAGTGAAACGCCTTTGCGAGCTTAAAAGCATAATAATGGTAAAACAAAACTTTGCGGACTTTGCGTTAAAAATTAAAAAAATCAAATCGAGCATATAATGGAAAATCAAGAGTATTCAGTAGGTCTGGACATTGGGACAACTAAGATTGTCGCCATTGTCGGCAGACGAAACGCTCACGGGAAAATAGAAATCCTGGGCGTTGGGAAGGCTAAAAGTCTTGGTGTTCACAAAGGAATCGTGAACAACATTTCCCAAACCATCAATTCCATCAAAACTGCAGTTGCAGAAGCGCAATCCAGCGCTGGTGTTCCTATCCACAAGGTAACTGTAGGAATTGCAGGAAAACATATCCGTTCTCTCCAACATTCGGATTATATAATGAGAGAGCATCCGGATAGATACATCACAGAAGATGATATCGAGAAACTAAAAGACCAGGTGAAGAAATTGGTAATGTTGCCTGGTGAAGAAATCATCCACGTTTTGCCTCAGGAATACAAAGTAGATTCTGAAGGCGAAATCCAGGAACCGGTCGGGATGCACGGCAAAAGATTAGAAGCTAATTTCCACGTTGTTGTTGGACAGATGGGTTCCATCAGAAACATTGCAAGATGTGTTCGCGAAGCTGGTCTGGAAATGGAAGCTTTGACATTGGAACCTTTGGCATCGTCTGAAGCGGTTCTTACAAAAGAAGAAAAAGAAGCAGGTGTTGCGATTGTTGATATTGGTGGTGGAACTACGGATATCGCGATTTTCAAGGACAACATCATTCGTCATACTTGCGTGATTCCTTACGGTGGTGGAATTATCACTGATGATATCAAGGAAGGATGTTCAATCATCGAGAAACACGCAGAACAACTGAAAGTGAAATTCGGTTCGTCTGTTCCGGAATTGGAAAAAGACAGCACTTATGTAACAATCCCAGGATTGCACGGTCGTCCGGATAAGGAGATTTCGTTGAAGGTTTTGGCTCAGATTATCAATGCCAGAGTTGAAGAAATTCTTGAAATGGTCAATACTGAATTAAAGGCTTACGGCGCATTCGAACAAAAGAAAAAACTGATTGCCGGAATCGTTTTGACAGGCGGTGGTTCCAACTTGAGAAACCTTCGTCAGTTAGCGAATTATACAACAGGTTTCGACAGCAGAATTGGTTTCGCTAACGAATATGTTGCGAATGACAAAAACCAATATCTGAAAGGACCGGAATTTGCAACGTCAATCGGTTTATTGATGGAAAGTCTTAAAATCAGAGATAAAAAAATCATTCCAACTGAAGAAGAAATTATCGAAGAAAAGAAAGAAGAGGGAAGTCAGAAGTTGGAAGTTGCCAACCAAAAAACCGAAGTGGAAAATCATCCATCTTCCATCATCGAGACTCCAGCGGAAATTGCAAAACCAAAAGAACAAGCCAGAAGAAACAAACTAACTTTCGGACAATCTCTAATGGATAAAGTGAAAAAATTCTTCGAGGAAGTAGAAGAGTAATTAATAATTGTAAAATCGCGGAATCGTGGAATCGTAAAACCAGCAAAAGCCAATTTTGCAAATCAACGATTTAACGATTTAACAAAATTTAAAAAAATAACATACTATGGATAATATAAATAATACACAAGGATTTTCATTTGACCTTCCAAAAGGGAATTCCTCTATCATCAAAGTTATCGGTGTTGGTGGCGGTGGAAACAATGCGCTGAAACATATGTACGAGAAAGGAATCTACGGTGTAGATTTCGTGATCTGTAATACCGATGCACAGACGCTTGATAATAATCCTGTGGCCAACAAAGTGCAGTTGGGCGTAACAATGACAGAAGGTCTTGGAGCTGGAGCTGACCCAGAAGTGGGAGAAAAAGCTGCCATTGAAAGTATTGATGATATCAAAGCATCAATGGGACAAAACACCAAAATGGTTTTCATCACTGCCGGAATGGGGGGTGGAACGGGAACCGGTGCTGCGCCTGTGATTGCAAAAGTAGCTAAGGAAATGGGAATTCTTACGGTAGGAATCGTAACCGTACCTTTTAGTTTTGAAGGAAAAAGAAGATTGGACCAAGCGAATTTAGGTTTGGAAAAACTAAGAAACAATGTTGATTCTTTGATTGTCATCAATAATGATAAACTAAGACAGCAATTCGGAAATCTAGGTTTCAAACAAGGATTCTCCAAAGCTGATGAAGTTTTGACCAATGCTGCAAAAGGAATGGCAGAGGTAATTACTGGTTATTTTGATGTTAATATTGACTTCCGAGATGCGAAATCTGTTTTGGCTAATTCCGGGACAGCGTTGATGTCAACCGGCGTTGCCACTGGAGAGAAAAAAGCAGAAGAAGCGGTTAAAAAAGCCTTGGATTCACCATTGTTAAATGACAACAAAATCACCGGTGCGAAAAACGTTCTATTGTTGATTAGAAGTGGTGTTTCTGAGGTAACGATGGACGAAATCGGGGTGATTATGGATTATATCCAAAAAGAGGCTGGAAACACAGCAGACATCATTTTTGGAGTTGGAACAGATGAGGAATTGGGCGACGCAGTGAGCGTTTTGGTGATTGCAACTGGTTTCTCTAATGAAGACAGAAAGCACTCTGGCGTTACGGAGACCATCAAATATACTTTGGAAGACAGACCAACGCCTTCTTCCAGACATAGAGAATCTCCGTTTAAAAGCCGAGCCCAGGAAGAAAGACAACAGCCAGAATCTGGAAAGAATTTTTTTCGATTAGAAGATGATGACGATTTCAGAACTTCGAATTTTCCAACTAATTCTTTAGGAGAAAGTCTTGTGGAAGAAGTTAAAACCGAAACGCAAATCATCGAAAACGAGGAAATCCAAGATTTCTCAAATGATTATCGACCAAACGAAAAGCAAGAATATAACCTTTTCAATTTTGACGAAGACGATAGCTATGATCTCGATTTGGAACCACAATCTTTTACTTTCGAAGTGGAAGATAAGCCAAAAGCATCTTTCAAAGAAGAAGAAATTGAAAAGCCTGTTGAAGTAACGTTCACAATCAACGAAACGGCTTTTGAAGAGGAATTTCCTGTGATAGAAAAGCAAGTAGTTTCAGAAATTAAGACTGAATTGACTGATGAAACACAAACTGAGGAAATAAAGAAAACGGAAAATCCTACTGCTTTTTCTTTCACATCGGAAGTTAAAGAAGAAATTGTTGAGCAAAAATTGGAAGAACCAGTTCAGGAAACTGAAAGCGGATTCACATTTTTCAACAAAACTTCTGACTCTTCCAAAGCGATGGAAAGAAGAAACAAGCTGAAAGAATTCAATTCCAGATATCAACAGTTTGATAATGAAAATGTTTTTGAAACCGTTCCGGCTTTCAAAAGGAAAAATATAAACATAGATGGTTCCAATGCATCAGACCAACACATCAACACGTATTTGTCTGACAACAACGGAAGTATGCAACTGAGAGAAAACCGTTTCCTTAATAAAGATGTAGATTAATTAGTTGATAGTTTTCAGTTGTTTGTTGATAGAGTTTTGACCATCAAAAATCAGCTAGCAGCCACCAACCAAAATTGAAAAAATGAGTTTAGAAACTATAATAAGTGATGCGATAAAAACCGCAATGCGTGAGAAAGACAGAGTTGCTTTGGATTCTCTTCGTGCAGTCAAAGCACAGATTCTGTTGTTACAAACGGAAGCAAGAGGCGCTGAAGTTACTACAGAACAAGAGATTGCTATTTTGCAAAGAATGATAAAGCAGAGAAAGGATTCTTACGAGCAATTTACGGCTCAGGGAAGAACAGACCTTGCTGAAGTAGAAGAAGCTCAATCCAAAGTGATTGAAAAATTTCTTCCAAAACAATTGTCTGCTGAAGAATTAGAATCAGAAATCAAAAAAATCATTTCTGAAACAGGAGCAGAATCTCTAAAAGATTTAGGAAAAGTAATGGGCGTTGCTTCCAAAGCACTCGCCGGAAAATCTGACGGAAAAAGTATTTCCGAGATGGTTAAGAAGTTACTTTCTTAAATTGCTGGAAGCGGGAAGCCAGGTGCTTGACGTTTTCTTCCTACATCTATCCTCCAACTTCCACCCTAAAAAGGATATACTTAATATGCATATCGATTTGATTAAACCTAGAATCTTCGGATTTTAGGTTTTTTATTTACTAAATTGAAATATCCGAATCCAAAAAGCGATTAGTTTGAAGCAATTTTCTGTCAAAATGGCTCAATAGATTTTCGGAATGATTTTAATAGAATGATAAATAAGATAATCAAAGTTTTATTTGATAAATTTGCAGTTCAAATTAATCTAAATATATAATTATGTATCCAGCAGATTTAGTATTGCCAATGAAGGCAGAACTTACAGATAAAGGTTTCCAAGACCTTACAACACCAGCACAGGTTGACGAAGCTATCAAGCAAAGCGGAACCACTCTTTTAGTAATCAATTCCGTTTGTGGATGTGCGGCAGGAGCAGCAAGGCCAGGCGTGTTGTACTCTTTGACCGGTGAGAAAAAGCCCGATCACTTGGTAACAGCATTTGCAGGTTTTGATACAGAGGCCGTAGCAGAAGCTAGAAGGTTACTTGCACCTTTCCCTCCGAGTTCACCAGCTGTAGCTCTTTTCAAGGATGGCGAGTTGGTGCACATGTTAGAAAGACACCACATAGAAGGTAATCCGGCAGGTGCAATTGCTGCAAATCTTCAGGCTGCTTTCGATGAGTATTGCTAAGAAAAATTAAAAACCAGAATAGAAATATTCTGGTTTTTTTATGGGTTTTTAATATAAAATTTCGAGGCAATGTCACCCATAGTGGTCGTTGGCGTATTTTCGATTACACAGTTTAGGAAAAGAATCTCAGAAAAGTTCAAAAATCGACTTTCAGACTTTTCATTATTTTATAAATTTGCAAAAAAGTAAAAATGTTAGACCAAGCAAGTTATTTGTTCTCTACAAGAACCAGCCACGAGCTGGCAGAAAAAATCGCTCAATCGTATGGGCAGCCTTTAGGCAAGATTAACATTCAGCATTTCAGCGACGGCGAATTTGAACCGGTTTTGGAACAATCGGTAAGAGGTGCAAGAGTTTTTCTTATCGCATCCACGTTTCCGCCGGCAGATAATCTTTTGGAATTACTATTAATGATTGATGCGGCAAAAAGAGCATCCGCCAAAAATATCACTGTCGTAATTCCTTATTATGGATTGGCAAGGCAGGATAGAAAAGATAAGCCAAGAGCGCCAATAGGGGCGAAATTAGTGGCCAACCTTCTTACTGCTGCCGGTGCTACAAGGATAATGACTATGGATTTACATGCGGATCAGATTCAGGGCTTTTTCGAAATTCCTGTGGACCATCTTTATGCATCCACTATTTTTGTAGATTACATTCAGTCTCTAAAATTAGATAATTTAACCATTGCATCACCGGATATGGGTGGAGCAAAAAGAGCGAAGAATTATGCAGGACACCTTGGGGCTGATGTGGTAATAGCTTACAAAGAAAGAAAGAAAGCGAATGTAGTAGAGGAAATGTTCCTTATAGGTGATGTGACGGATAAAAACGTAATCCTTATCGATGATATGATTGATACAGCAGGAACACTTTGTAAAGCGGCAGACATCCTGATGGATAAAGGAGCAAAATCAGTCAGAGCAATGGCAACTCACGGTGTGCTGTCCGGAAAAGCGTACGAAAATATAGAAAATTCTAAATTGCAGGAAGTTATCGTAACAGATTCTATTCCACTGAAAGAAGGCTTATCGTCAAAAATAAAAGTGCTTTCCTGCGCTTCACTGTTTGCGGATGTAATGAAAAGTGTGCACGAGCATCAATCGATAAGTGATAAATTCATTATATAAAAAAAAATTACTATATTTGCAACCTCAAATTTTAATCATTATATAATGAAATCAATTACAATTCAAGGTACAAAAAGAGAAAACGTGGGCAAGAAGTCTACAAAAGCTTTACGTGATGCTGAATTAGTTCCTTGTGTTGTTTATGGTGGTAATGAGCCTTTGAATTTCTCTACAGAAGAGAAATCTTTCAAAAATCTTGTTTACACGCCTGAAGCACACACGGTATCTATTGAGGTTGACGGACAAACAATTCCTGCTGTTCTTCAGGATATCCAGTTCCACCCGATCACAGACAGAATCCTACACGTAGATTTCTATCAATTATCAGAAGATAAGCCTGTAATTATGGAAGTTCCTGTAAGAATCACTGGACGTTCAAAAGGTGTTGTAGCCGGAGGTGTTCTTAGACAATCATTCAGAAAACTGAAAGTTAAGGCTATACCTGCAAACTTGCCAGATGAGATCGTGGTAGATGTAACTCCTTTAAGAATTGGTAACAAACTTTATGTTGCTGCTCTTAAAAACGAAGCGTACACGTTTATGCATCCAGACAATGCAGTAGTTGCTGCTGTTAAGATGTCTAGAAATGCAATGAAAGGCGGTGCTGCTGCAATGGAAGATGAGGATGAAGAAGAAGTAACAGAGGGAGCAGCAGAAGCTACAACTGAGGAAACTTCAGCAGAATAATAAATTAGATACCATTGGTATACACAACCACAAGATATTCTTGTGGTTTTTTTTGTCTATATAGTCTTATCAATAAGGCGATAGAACCACTATACTAATGGATCCCTAGTACAATCATTTCGATTTAAATCAATAATAGACAACTGTTTTAATGTTTCATAGTTCGAGGCTATTTTCCAAACTCAAAATTTATTATATTTGTGAAGCATGGCAACAAAGGCTCTTTTTAATACAGTGGTCAATTGGTTTATCCGTCAAAGGATAGATCAGATAGAACATTTTATAAAATTTCCTGTGGAAACTCAGGAAGGACTTTTGTTTTCTCAGTTGTTCCATGCCGAGGAAACCGAGTATGGGCAGAAGTATGGCTTCAGTACCATTTCTAATTACAGGGATTTCCAGAGAAAAGTACCCGTAGTTTGTTATGAAGACTTTGAACCGTATATAGAAAAGGCGAGACAAGGCAAGAAAGATGTGATCTGGCCCGGACTAATAAAACAGTTTGCAAAATCTTCCGGAACTACCAATGCCAAAAGCAAATACATCCCTATTACCGCAGAAAGTTTGGAAGATTGTCACTACAAAGCTGGGAAAGATATGGTTTCCATTTATGTTAATAATCATCCTCAAAGTGAGCTTTTTCAGCATAAGAACCTAAGGCTGGGCGGCAGTGCGGAAACTTACCAAGATTTCAATACAAAATTTGGAGACCTTTCTGCGATTCTTATTGAGAATCTTCCGTTTTGGGTAGAAATCATCAATACGCCTAATAAAAAAATTTCTTTGATGTCCGAGTGGGAAAGTAAGATGAAGGCAATCATTACTGAGGTTAGGAATGAAGATGTAGGCAGCCTTACAGGTGTTCCAAGCTGGATGATGGTACTTTTGCAAAGAACATTGCAGGAAACCGGAAAACAAAACATCGGTGAGCTTTGGCCCAATCTGGAAGTGTTTTTTCACGGTGGTATCAGCTTCAAACCCTATAAAAATCAGTATAAGGAAATCATCGGAAAGAATATCCGGTATTATGAGATCTATAATGCGTCAGAAGGCTTTTTTGGCATTCAGGATCAGTCAGGCAGCGA
>DLND01000046.1:16789-29890 GCA_002476905.1 Flavobacteriales bacterium UBA7519 | reverse complement strand
TTTCAGAAAAAATATGGTCTGATGTAACTTGTCCGTAAAATCCGACCGCAGATGATGAAATGACTGCTTCTGGGTGAATATCTTTTTCCTTCATCTGATCGAAGATAAACTGAGCAGAATCTATCCTGCTGGCATAGATCTCTTTTTTATAGGAATCTGTCCATCTTTTGCTAATGGATGCACCAGCAAGATGAATAAAAATATAAGTTTGTTGCAACGCATCTTCTTCGAGAAATTATTTTTATAATCCCAGAGATAGGATTTAAAATGAGTCTTTTCCTTTTTAGACCGCACTAAGAGCTCTACATTATAGCCGCGTTCATACAGTTTTTGTGAAAGTTTTTTTCCAACGAGTCCGGTTGCTCCACTGATAAGAATTTTTTTCATCGTTTCTGATTTCATTTTTCAGATTCAAAAACGATTCCAACACGACAGCAGAAAGCTGATATTTTGCATAGATATTATAGCAATCTGATTCTGTCTTCCAGAATTTCGATAACTTTATCTTTATAAAGACTTCCGATAGCTTTTTTGAAATTCTTTTTACTCATCTGCAATTCATCCTTTATCTCATCAGGCGAAGATTTATCGGAGAGATAGAGCAAACCGTAATTGTCATTAAGCTTATCTATGATTTTTTGTTTGAACTCATCTACATTTTCAAAGCCTTCCGGCTGCAGGGTGACATCTATTTTACCATCTTCCCGAATGGCTTTTATGTAGCCGGACTCTTCGGAAAGTGGATAAAGTTTTTTAAAAATATCTGAAGTGTAGATCAGTCCGATATATTTTTTATCAATAACAACATTCCACCCTAATTCGGATTCATTCATCATAATAAGATCAACTTTATCACCTTTTGTGAAAGGTAAATGATCGTACTGCGGATTCCTTTTAAATTTTGTAGTTCCTGTTATTAGTCCGCTTGCTTCATCTATATAAACATAGACAAGATATCTTTTGCCTTCTACAATTTTAGACTTCTGCTGTTTGTACGGAATAAAAAGATCTTTGATAATTCCCCAATCCATAAAAGCACCGCTAGGAAGA
Organism: Flavobacteriales bacterium UBA7519; assembly: GCA_002476905.1. Taxonomy (GTDB): domain Bacteria; phylum Bacteroidota; class Bacteroidia; order Flavobacteriales; family Weeksellaceae; genus Epilithonimonas. Next base: position 28,840 of record DLND01000046.1, on the reverse strand, counting down.
CTTTGGACACATGTCATTACAGCGAATTCGCCAATCTCTGCATTGGGTTTTTCTGTGGTAGCTTTCAGGTTTCCTTCGTCCTGATATACAAAAACATCCACTTCTCGGTCTATATCCCAAGAGTCATCTGCAAAAATTTTCTGAATAAAAGCTTTTTCGCCTTCTTCATCTTTTAAAATGAATCCTGAAGAGATTTTTTCTGATATTTTGAGTGTCTGAGTTTGTCCTGGCTTCATACCGTTTGATTTCCTGCAAAAGTAGATAAACTTTTTTGGTAATTGAATTTTTTATGGAAGATTCTACCGCTAAACTCCATTTATAAAACCTAGCGAGAACATCTATACATAAAATTTAGTTTATTCCATAAAATTGATATGTCTGAATCGACTTACAATAAGTTAGACTGCGGAGTGTAACTTACCTCCAGACAAAATTTTTTCGACTTTTTTATACCAATAGAAAACACCCAATGACTTCATCAGGAAAAGTGAATTGGAAAATAATGTAATTATAATTCGATTGATAAGACAAACAACTATCAGAAAACTAAAGCATTTGTTAGTTATTAATCCAAAAACGCTTCTACTTTCATTGTTTTTTGTTCGCCTGATAAGAGATTTTTCACCGTCACACTTTGATTGTTAATCTCTTCCAACCCCATAAAAACCAGATTTTCGATGCCTTTTTTCTCGGCATAAGTAAATTGCTTTTTCAGTTTGGAAGCTTCTGGATATAATTCTGCAGCGATATTCCTTTGTCTCAGTTCAGAAATCAGCTTCAAAGCTTCTATAGATTCTGCCTCGCCATAGTTGGCAAAAAGATATTTGACATTCTTTTCAGAATCTTCTGGGAAAATGCCTAACTCTTCCATAACAAGATAAATCCTGTCCAGTCCGAAAGAAATCCCGATTCCAGGAATATCCTTAACGCCGAAAACTTCCGTCAGATTATCATAACGGCCGCCACCACCAATAGAACCCATTGCAACTTCATCAGCCTTTACCTCAAAAATAGCGCCTGTGTAATAATCCAGGCCTCTGGCTAAAGTGATATCAAATACTAAGTTTTGAGCGTCAATTCCGAGATTCAGAGCATTGCTAATCACGAATTCCAGTTCTTCTACACCTTTCAATCCAATTTCGTTACCTACAAATTTTTCTTTCAGATTAAGAAGATTTTCCAATGCGTCGTCTGATTGACTGAAAAGAAAATCCAATTTGGAAATCGCTTCCTCAGAAATACCTTTTTCCAACATTTCTTTGGTTACACCATCTTTTCCGATTTTATCTAATTTATCAAGAGCGACGGTAAAATCAATCAATTGGTTTGCAATTCCTGCATATTCGGCTAATCCCGAAAGAATTTTTCTGTTGTTGATATGAATCGAAACCGATAATTTTAAGTCCTGAAATGATTTAAAATATAATTGTAACAATTCCACTTCCTGCCAAAGGCTTGTACTTCCCACCACATCTGCATCACATTGGTAAAACTCTCGGAATCTTCCTTTCTGAGGTCTGTCTGCTCTCCAAACTGGCTGAATCTGGTAACGCTTAAAAGGAAATGCCAATTGTCCGTGATTCATTGCAACAAAGCGAGCAAATGGAACAGTCAAATCGTAGCGAAGTGCTTTTTCGGAAATTTGGGAAATTAGTTTTTGAGAATTTTTATTTGTCCAGTCATCTTCGTTAGTTTTAGAAGCGTAATCGCCTGAATTGAGAATTTTAAAAATCAACCGATCACCTTCTTCGCCGTATTTTCCCGTCAAAGTTGAAAGATTTTCGAAACTAGGAGTTTCCAATGGCTGGAATCCAAATAATTCAAAATTCTTTTGTAATGTATTGATGATATATTTTCTTCTCGAAACTTCTTTCGAGGTAAAATCTCTGGTTCCTTTTGCTAAGCTCGGCTTCATTATATAAAACGATAATTGGTGATTGAATAATAAATCGACTGCAAAAATAAGAATTAAACGATAAGAAATAAGGATCTTAAGATTAAAAACTATGATGATGATTACTATTTATAAACTTAGTTGTATTTTTAGAACAGGAAATAATTTTGACGAAAAGATATTATGAGCCTTTTTGAAGACCAATTCGACATTATTGAAAATATTCTGCCTTACGACGGCGTGACTTCCTACTACGGAAAAATTTTTTCTGAAGAGGAAGCGAACTGTTATTTTGACAAATTAATGAGCGAAATCGAATGGAAAAGCGATGAAGCGGTCATCTTCGGAAAACTGATTGAAACCAAACGGAAAGTGGCCTTGTACGGAAGTGAAGCGTTCAGATATACCTACTCTGGAAGAACAAAAACTGCTTTACCGTGGAACAACACACTATTAGAAATCAAAGAAAAAATTGAAAGTATCAGTGGCGAAATGTTTAATTCTTGCTTATTGAATCTTTACCACAATGGTTCGGAAGGAATGGCTTACCATAGCGATGGCGAAAAAGATCTGAAAGATAATAGCGCCATTAGTTCGTTGAGCTTTGGTGCAGAACGAAAATTTAATTTTAAACATAAAACTACGAAGGAATTGGTTTCACTGATTCTTGAAAACGGAAGCCTGCTGATGATGAAAGAAGCCACTCAAAAATTCTGGCTTCACAGATTGCCGACAACCACAAAAAACATTAAACCAAGAATCAGTCTAACGTTCCGAACGATTGATCAATCTAAATAACCGGCTTATATTTTTTTATAAAAGCCAGACATAGCAATAATCCAATTCCTGCCAAACCTGCACCAACCAAAGAAGGATAACTATAAGACAAACCAAATTCCAACGGCAACCCGCCAAAAAAAGCTCCAAGCGAATTTCCCACGTTGAATGCCGCCTGCATAAAAGCAGCAGCCATCATTTCCGAATTTTTGGCAGAACGCAGCATTATAATATTCACCGGCGTTCCCACAGCCATAGATAAAGCACCACAGACAAATGTTAAAACCAAAGACACGGACTGGTTTTCAGAAAATAAGAAAACACCAATCAATGCCAGAATCATTGCAGTAAGCAAAATTGCCGCAGCCAATGCCGGTCTCATTTTGTCTGCCATTACACCTCCTAGGAAATTGCCAATTACCATCCCAGCACCAGCTAAAACCATAATGTACGCAATAAAATCTTTATCGAATCTGGAAACAGTGGTCATCAATGGTGTGATATAACTGAACCACGCAAATAAACCTCCAAAACCAATTCCGGTAATGGCGATGATATGCCACGCTTTTGCAGATTTAAAAAATTCCAGTTCGTCCTTTAGTGTGGTAGTTCTAAGGCTGTCCATATAAGGTAAAAGGAATTTCAGACTAATGAGCGTCAATAGTCCTAAAACAGAAACGACGCCGAATGCATAACGCCAGCTGAGCTGATGTCCTAACCACGTTACAAAAGGAACCATTGCCAGATTAGCCAGTGTAAGTCCGGTAAACATCATTGCAATACTTTGTGCCTGTTTTCCTGGTTTTGCAAGTCTAGTTGCCACTACTGTTCCCACGCCGAAAAATGCACCATGCGGCAGTCCCGAAAGAAATCTGACAATCATCATTGTGTAATAATCATTGACTAATGCGGATAATCCGTTGAAAATCACAAAGGCAATCATTAAATAAGATAGAATTTTCTTTGGCGGATATTTCGCAGCAAAGGCTATTAAAACAGGTGCTCCGACAACAACGCCGAAAGCATAGGATGAAATCAAATGTCCGGCTTGTGGAATAGATATATTCAGTGATTTTGCAACATCTGGCAATAATCCCATTATCACAAATTCCGTAGTACCAATACCTAACGCGCCCAAAGCCAGCGGAAAAATCCTTCTATCCATTTTGCAAAATTCCTGATTTTCACTTAGAAATTCAAATTTCCGGCTTTAAGATAAGATTAAATTAAACTTTTGTTTAAATTCAATTAACATTATAGTTTTGATGAAATAAATTTTAATCAGCTCGGCCTGAATAGAGCTATTTTGGAGATTGCCAATATTGAAAGCTTTAGAGGATCACCACTGTTATCTTGACAATCCAGAAAAAGCAGAAACTCTTCTACAAGTTCAGGATAAACTGGGACGGATAAACTGCCCAAATTAAAAGTTAAATGTTATTGTTGGTTAAAGTTGATTTGATATTTGATTTTTCTACTATTTTTGTATCAGTAAATCTAAAAATGCTAAACAGGATTCTGACTTTTCCATTTGTAGTACTGATAAAGTTCTATCAACTTTTCATTTCGCCTTGGGTGGGGAAAAACTGCAGATACGAACCAACCTGCTCACATTATACCTTGGAGGCTCTAAAAGTTCACGGCCTTTTCAAAGGAAGCTGGCTCGCCATCAAAAGAATTGGTAGCTGCCATCCTTGGGGCGGTGAAGGTTATGATCCTGTACCACCTAAAAAACACTAAAATCAATTATCAATGAATAATATCTTTCTTAGATTTTTTCTAATTCTTTTTGCTGGAGTTTTTCAGCTTTTTTCTTCGCAAATCAGTGCTAATGACTTATCAGACGGAACGTTGAAGGTTAATAACAGCGAAAGCATACCAGTTAAAATCTTTGCATCCCAGAGAACAGATGAACTTGCTAATCAAGCTTTTAAAAACATTCCTAACGAACTGATAATTCTGAATGAAGATAATATCAAACCAGAATCTGCGGAACATTTGGCAAGCATTCAGAATATTTTAGAAACTTTTAAGAGTAACAAATTTCAGTTTCTGGATAAAAATTTCAAACCACAGGAACCTGTTTTCGAGCAGAAAAACATAGAAAACTTCAAGTACTTATTAAAGTCTGATAAAGTTTTGAAACCAACTGATAATACGGAACTGGAAACAGAATTCAAAATCTGGGATCCCAAGAAAGGTATTTCTCTTGGTCCTGTGATGTTGCATTTTTACAGTTTGATGTTCATTTTTGCATTTGGATTGGGCTACGTGATAATGGCAAGAATTTTCAAAATCGACAATGTGGATGAAAAATTTCTTGAACCACTTTTCACTTGGACTTTAATCGGGACAATTCTTGGTGCAAGATTGGGTCACGTTATTTTTTATCAGCCAGAACTGTTCAAGGAAGATTTCTTGAGCGTTTTTCTTCCAATCAGTACAAGAGGTGGCTTGCATTTTACAGGATTTTCCGGTCTGGCTAGTCACGGTGCCACAATTGCCTTGATTTTTACAACACTTTACTACAGTTTTAAAATCATTAAGAAAAATCCTTTTTGGGTTTATGACAGAATCGGGATTGTAGTAGCTTTGGGCGGTGCATTTGTGAGAATGGGTAATTTTTTCAATTCGGAAATCATCGGCAAACCAGTGGATCCTAGTTCACCATTTGCGATTCTTTTCCCACAGCAGAGTTCGGAATATGGTGTAACTATTCCGCGTTACCCTAGCCAGCTTTTCGAGGCGGTGGGTTACTTTTGCTTGTTCGTCCTTTTATGGTTTCTTTACAGAAAAACTGATAAAAAATATCAACAAGGCTGGTTATTCGGATTGTTCTTTATCATTCTATGGGCGGTAAGATTCTTTGTAGAATTCCTAAAAGAGCCACAAGGCGATGAATTCATCCAATTTGCAGGGCTTAATACGGGTCAGGTTCTAAGCATTCCTTTTATGATTTCAGGTTTCGTAATTATGATTTATTCTAAGAAATTTAAACTTCCAAAAGAGGAAGCAACTGCATAAAATTAAACTCCCAGAATTTGGGAGTTTTTTTATTTTAGCAAAATGTAATGAATTTATTCATCCGATTGTTATAATTAAAAAGCTTATGAAAAAAATATATTTTTTCCTTGTACTATCTCTTGCTCTGATGTCTTGTTCTGTTTCCACAGAAACTAAGAATAAACAATTGGCATTGACCAATGAAATCAATACTATTTATCAGCAGAAAAAGTTCAATGGATTTGCAGTTTCAATTGTTGATGAAGATGGAATTTTATATAAGCACGGATTTGGATTTTCCGATGTCGAAAACAATAAAAAATACACAACGGAAACCATTCAGNNGAAAACTAAATCTTGATGATTCTATTGATAAATATTTGCCATTCAAAGTCTGTAACCCTGATTTTCCAAAAGATAAAATCACGATTCGACAATTGGCGAGCCATACTTCATCGATTACTGACAATGAATATTATTCCTCAAAAAATTACTATTTAAAACCTAATCAGAACCTTAATGGCCTTAAACTGACCTTTGAAGATGAGCAATCTTTTAATCCTGCTGATTCGATAATTTCTCTGCAATCTTATCTGGAAAATGCTCTTAGCGCAAAAGGAAAATGGAATAAAGACAGTTTTACATCTCGCAAGCCCGGAACCATTTATGAATATTCCAATGTAGGAACTGCGCTTGCAGCTTTTATCGTGGAGCAGGCGACCGAAGAATCCTTCAGTCAATTCACAGGAAAATACATTCTGGAACCATTGAAAATGAAAGATTCAGGCTGGAAAACAAAGGATGTTGATGTAAAGAAATATTCCAGGCTTTACGAAAATCCAACAACGCCACTTCCCTATTACGAACTGATTACATATCCGGACGGTGGTTTCATAACTAACGTTACAGATCTCAGCAAATATCTTTCAGAACTTATCAAAGGTTATAATGGCCAAGGGACGATTCTTTCAAAAGAAAGCTATAAGGAATATTTCAAACCGCAGCTTACCGAATCCAATTTCACGGAGAGAAATACCAAAAATCCTTACAACGAATCTTACAACGTAGGGATTTTTATGGGATTTGGTTATACAGGTTAAATCGGACATACCGGCGGCGACCCGGGAATAATGTCGATAATGTTCTTTGACCCTAAAACCAGTTTGGGCAGAATTATGATCTTCAACACCAATTTTTCTGACGAGGAAGGAAACAAAGCTTTTTTTTGGAATTTGGAATGCCCTGCAAGAACATCAGCACATTAAATAAAAAGAAAAGCTCCTTTCGGAGCTTATCATATTTTTAAAATCGAATTGTATTATTTCTTCGCAATTGATCTTGAAATAACAATTTTCTGAATTTCTGAAGTCCCTTCGTAAATCTGCGTGATTTTAGCATCACGCATCATTCTTTCTACGTGATACTCCTTCACATAGCCATAGCCACCGTGTATCTGAACCGCTTCAATAGTGGTATCCATTGCGACCTGAGAAGCGTACAATTTTGCCATCGCACCACTTTCTGATATATCCTTGCCTTCGTCTTTTTCAGCAGCCGCTTTGTAAATCAGCATTCTTGCTGCCATAATACTGGTATGCATATCTGCCAGTTTGAAAGCGATAGCCTGGTGGTTAATAATCTCTGTTTTAAAAGACTTCCTTTCTTTAGCATATTTCAAAGACAGTTCATAAGCACCAGATGCAATTCCTAATGCTTGGGAAGCGATTCCGATTCTACCGCCATTGAGTACAGCCATTGCAAAATTAAACCCAAATCCGTCTTCTCCAATTCTGTTTTCCTTCGGCACTTTAACATCTGTAAACATCAATGAATGGGTATCACTTCCACGGATTCCCAATTTATCTTCTTTCTTTCCAACAACAAAACCGTCCCAACCTTTTTCCACAATGAAAGCATTAATTCCTTTGTGCTTTTTCTCCGGATTAGTCTGTGCAATAACTATATAATATGTAGCATTTCCACCATTAGTAATCCAGTTTTTAGTTCCGTTAAGAAGATAATAATCCCCTTTATCTTCAGCTGTTGTAGATTGGGAAGTAGCATCTGACCCGGCTTCTGGCTCGGACAATGCAAACGCCCCGATTACCTCACCACTTGCCAGAGGTTTTAGATATTTCATTTTCTGCTCTTCATTACAGAATTTTTCCAAACCTGCGCATACCAAAGAGTTATTTACTGACATTACAACCGCAGCGGAAGCATCAACTTTAGCAATCTCTTCAATCGCTAAAACGTAAGAAATACTATCCAGTCCCGCACCGCCGTATTTTGGGTCCACCATCAATCCTAAAAATCCCATTTCGCCCATCTTTTTGACAGCCTCGTAAGGAAATTTTTGCTCATTGTCTCGTTCTATGACACCTTCCAAAAGTTCTGCCTGTGCAAAATCTCTTGCTGCCTGCTGTATCATCAGTTGTTCTTCTGTTAAATTGAAATCCATAAAAATTTTTATTATATTTTTCGTTCGTAAAATTAAACTTTTTGCGAAAATTTCAAAGTAAAATTTAATATTTTGTAATCTTAGAAAAAAAAATTATATTTACGATAATGTAAACAGAACTTTAATAATATTTTAATAAGAATATATTATGAACGTTAAAAGAATATTTGACTTTGCTGCTCTTGCACTGGAAAAATTTCCAAAAGAAGACTGCCTTGTAACCAAAAAAAACGGAAAATGGATAAAAACTTCTACAGTCGAATTCATTAACCAGGGAAATAAAATCTCTAGAGGACTTTTGAAACTTGGCATAAAACCAGGTGATAAAATAGGACTCATAAGCTCTAATAACCGAACAGAATGGGCAGTAATGGATCTCGGAATTTCGCAAATTGGTGTGGTTACAGTTCCTGTCTATCCCACGATTTCTCCTGAGGATTATGTATATATCTTTAATAATTCTGAGATCAAATATTGTTTTGTTTCCGACAGCGAGTTATATAAAAAAATAACCAAAGCGAAACCTAAGATTCCTTCATTGGTTGGTGTTTTCACCTTTGATGAGATAGATGGTGCTCCGAACTGGAATGAAATTTTGGATCTTGGCGAGAATGATGCAACCCAGATTGAAGTGGATGATCTGGCCAGTTCTATCAATCCGGAAGATCTTGCCACCATTATTTACACGTCCGGAACCACTGGAAAGCCAAAAGGCGTTCAGCTCACGCATCAAAATTTGGTTTCTAATGTAACAGCAAGCACACCAAGAATTCCTAAAGATAAAAACCTTGATTATAAAGAGGTAAAATCATTAAGCTTTCTTCCAATCTGCCATGTTTTCGAACGTATGATTTTTTATCTTTATCTAAGCAACGGAATTTCGATATATTTTGCAGAAAGCGTTGAAAAAATCGGCGAAAATGTAAAGGAAGTAAAGCCTCACTACATGACTGTTGTTCCCAGACTTGTAGAAAAAGTTTACGACTCTATTTATAACAAAGGAACTTCTGCTGGCGGTCTAAAATCTAAAATATTTCTCTGGTCATTAGGTATCGCCGAAAAATACGACTTAGGAAAGCCTAAATCCTTTATGCACAACATTGCGGACAAACTTGTATTTAAAAAATGGCGGGAAGGACTTGGCGGCAACCTCATAACTTTGGTGTCCGGTTCAGCAGCTTTATCCAGAAGACTAAATATAATGTTCCACGCTGCAGGAATCCCGATTTTGGAAGGCTATGGGCTGACAGAAACCTCGCCAGTAATCTCGGTGAACAGTTTTGGAAAAGTAAAAGTTGGCTCCGTTGGTATTCCTTTGGAAAATGTAAAGGTTAGAATAGAATCAGATGGAGAAATTGTCGTAAAAGGACCTTCCATCTTTGAAGGTTATTATAAAGATGAGGAAAAAACAAAGGAGGCGTTTACGGATGATGGATATTTTAGAACTGGTGACATTGGTCATCTGGATGAGGATAACTTTCTTTTTATTACAGACAGAAAAAAAGAAATGTTCAAGACTTCCGGAGGTAAATTTGTTGCCCCACAGGTGATTGAGAACCTTGCTAAAGCTTCCAAGTTTATTGAACAGATTATGGTGGTTGGTGATGGTGAAAAAATGCCTTGTGCTTTGGTTCAGCCAGATTTTGATTTTGCCAAAAACTGGGCAGAAATACATCATGTAAAAGTTATCGATTCCCATAAAGAAATTGCGGCTAATCCTGCTATCAAATCTAGAATTGAGAAGGAAATCGAAAAGATAAATGAAAATCTTGGAAAATGGGAACAGATCAAAAAAATTGAACTGACACCTAAAGTATGGACCATAGATGACGGACTGCTGACACCCACACTCAAACTAAAAAGAAAAGCTATCAAGGAAGAATTCCAGGATTTGTATGACCGAATGTATAGAAGTTAACTATAAGCTATCCATAGGATAGCTTTTTTTATGCAAATACTAACACCGGGAAACTTCTTATTTATTTATATTTGCGCTAAACGACAGTTTAAAAAAAATTAACATTCAATGGAAGTAAAAAGGATTTTTGATATTCCGTATTATTCGAAAGCACATTTCGAGAAAGATGATTTTGTATGCGACAAAAGAAATGGAAAATGGGAAAAAATATCTACGGATGAATACATCAGGATTACCAACCAACTGTCCCGGGCACTTTTAAAATATGGCATAAAAAAAGGAGACAGAATCGCGCTCATCACATCCAATAACAGAGTTGAATGGTGTTTTTTTGATCAAGCGGCGCTACAAATTGGCGCTGTCACAGTTCCTATTTATCCTTCGATATCTTCCGAAGACTGCGTATACAATCTGGAAAACTCTGGCTCAAAAATCTGTATCGTTTCGGATGAAAAATTATTTGACAAAATCAATACAATAAAAAGCCAACTTCCTGAACTGAAAGATATCTTTACATTCGATGATGTGAAGGATGCTACAAACTGGAAAGAATTATTAGAATCTGGCAAAGAAACCGATAATCAGCAGGAAGTGGAAACCATAAAAGATTCGATATCAGAAGATGATCTGGTGTCCATTATCTACACTTCCGGAACCACAGGAAAGCCAAAAGGTGTAATGCTTACACACAAAAACATTGTATCTGATGTGTTAGGCTGCGAAGATAGAATTCCTTATAAAGATTCCAAAAACAAAGGACTTAGTTTTCTTCCGCTTTGCCATGTTTATGAAAGAATGATTATTTATCTTTTTACCACGAATGGAATTTCTATCTATTTTGCCGAAAGCAACGAGAAACTAAGCGAAAACCTGAAGGAGATAAAACCACAATATATGACGGTGGTTCCGAGAATGGTAGAAAAAGTTTATGACGCAATCTACAAACGCGGAACGGAAGCTGGAGGCCTAAAATCTAAAATATTTTTATGGTCAATTAAAGTAGCTGAAAAATATAAAATTGGTGATTCTAAATCACTGGCTCACATTATAGCGGATAAATTGGTTTTCAGCAAATGGAGAGAAGGTTTAGGTGGCAATATTATTACATTGGTTTCCGGGTCTGCTGCATTATCAAAACGTCTTAACACGATGTTTCATGCTGCGGGAATTCCAATTCTGGAAGGTTATGGACTGACCGAGACCTCGCCTGTAATTGCTGTAAACAGCTTTGAGCATACCAAAATAGGGTCTGTTGGAAGACCTATAAAAAATATTGATGTCAAAATACAGGAAGACGGCGAAATTACTGTAAAAGGACCAACCGTAACACAAGGCTATTACAAAGACGAAAAGCAAACAAAAGAAGCTTTTACGGAAGATGGCTATTTCAAAACTGGCGACATTGGGATATTGGATAAAGATAATTTTCTCTTCATCACAGACCGTAAAAAAGAAATGTTCAAAACTTCCGGAGGAAAATATGTAGCACCTCAGGTCATTGAAAACCTTGCAAAAGCATCGCAGTTCATTGAGCAGATTATGGTTGTAGGTGATGGTGAGAAGATGCCTACGGCTTTGGTTCAACCAGATTTTGAATATGCTAAAACTTGGTTTTCAAAAAACAACATCAATGTTGGAACTTCTCTGGAGGACATTGCCAATTCTAAAGATTTAAAATCCGAAATTGAGAAGGAAATTGAGAAAATCAATCAACATCTCGGCAAATGGGAACAAGTCAAAAAAATTGAATTAACGCCAGAAATCTGGACCGAAAATAACGGACTTCTCACCCCTACTCTAAAATTGAAAAGAAAAGCCATAAAGGAACATTTTATCAAATTATATGATAAACTTTATGACAGATAATTTTACATTCAATCACTAAATAAATATCAATGATTATTCCAAAAAAAGAGTTGATAAAAATCTGTGATAGGTTTCTTTCCGACGAAGTTGGTAAAGAAGAACTCATTCACTTTGCGAGAACTGTAATGTTCG
>DLND01000046.1:11484-16783 GCA_002476905.1 Flavobacteriales bacterium UBA7519 | reverse complement strand
GAAGATGAACATGTGGAAGAAATCCTTTCTAACTGGGATAACAAACAGTCACAACATAAGATTAACAAAATAGGCATCGAGTTTCTGAGAAATATACTTTCCGAAATGAACTAAAAAAAACGCTTCAGATATTGAAGCGTTTTTTTTTATCTTTTTTCTGCCAGCTTACTCCAGGTGTGGAGAATATAAACTACAATAACACCCAATATTCCTGCTGAAATAGAGAATATAAACTTGGTATTATCCTCATCAAAAAAACCGGATCTCCAGTCAATTGCATAGATATTAATCCCAATGAATATAATGAATAAAACTAAAAATACTTTATAAAACGTTTTCATAATTTCTGATGATTAGAAATGAATATAATTTTGAAACAGTTGTGCAAAGTTAGCAGTAAATAATTTAATAGAGATAGCCAAAAGCACAATTCCGAAAACTTTTTGTAAAACCTGCAAAGAACCTTCACCCATTTTTCGCTCAATCCAAGGCGCAAGTTTCAAAACGACATAGACAAGAATCGTGTTAAGTACAATACCACAAATGATATTGATATCGTGATATTCTGCTCTTAGTGATAATGTGGTCGTCAATGTTCCTGCACCAGCAATAAGCGGAAAAGCAATTGGAACAATAGAAGCGGCCTGCGGCTGATTAGTTTTATGAATTTCGATCCCGAGAATCATTTCTATGGCAATGATGAAAATAACAAAGGCACCCGCTATCGCAAATGAATTGACATCTACACCAATAAATTTAAGTATATTATTTCCTATAAATAAAAATGAAATCATTAACAATCCTGCAACTATTGCTGCTTTCTCAGACTCAATTCTTCCGAACTTTTGTCTCAGCGAAACTATGACAGGCACAGATCCAAGAATGTCAATAACAGCAAATAAAACCATAAATGCGGTCATTGTTTCCTTGACAGAAAATTGTTCTAAAAACTCCATAATTGTTACTTTAAAGATTTCTCAAAAATAAGAAATTTTATTGACAATTCCTTAAAGCTGTTTATATACACCCTCGATTTCTTTAAAAATATCTTGCAGTTTTTCTTTGGAAGAAAAAGGAGAATATTTTTCAATACTAATCATTGTAAGCATAGTATTGTATTTTTCGTACAAACTACTTCCCGCTTTGGATCTCAGATATCCTGCAAAATCTAACGAATAATGATTGAGACAATACTGATCTGCATCGGACTTTAAGCTTTCAAAACCTTCAAAAAACCGGCTTCGATTGTCCTGTTCCAACATTCTTCCGATATAGCTCAAATAAGAATTAGTATCAAAATCTGTCTTCTTTCTAAGAAGCGCTTCAGTTTCTTCTATATTAATAATGGGTTGTTTACGGATTTTTGCTTTGGCTACCTGCAATCTTTTCTTTTCTCTGTATTTTCTGAAAAAATAGATGAATATACTCCCTCCCAGAAAAACAATAATCATATTACCAAGGATGCCAGACCAATTGACACTTTTATACTCATTAATTTTTAGTTTCTGAGTATTTATAACTTGAGAATCTACTTTATCCAAGACATTATTGGTATATTCATTGACTTTTTGCAAAGTTGATTTAGAATTGGCAATATCCTGCGGAGTAACGGCGTTCAGCATTAGAAATTTTTGTCCGACTTCAACATATTTTTCCTCTTTCGGATCAAAATAAGAAAAATCTTCGGTTAATATCCTAATGTCGCCACGTTTTTTAGGAATGATGACATATTGCGCCTGAACTTCTCCTTCTATACCTTCTGAAGTCGGGATAGAATTGTTGATAATTTTTGGTTCGAAAAATTCGTACTCTGGAGAAGGAAGGATTTTTGGCAAAATTGATGGGGAAAGATTACCAGTCCCACTCACTTTTACACTGATATTAAAAGCTTTGTTGATTTCAAAATTTTCCTTCCCTTTGTCCACGAAATCGACTTTAAAATCATATTTCCCAACAGCATTCTTGTAATGTATCGGTGCACCATCAGGAAGCTTCCTCACATTGATTTTCACTTTATTAGAAATCAACTCGCTTTTATGATTCCTGAAAGGTACTTCTGCATGCGGAATTTCCATTATTCCTGCCACTTTAGGCACTATCACAAACATAGCAACCACCTGCGAAGAAAAATCATTATCTGACTCTTCAATAGATTCATCAAAATTAGCAATCGATCTAATGGCGAAATTTTTTGCCGGTTCGAATCTTGCAGGTTCCAGATGTCGGAAACCAGATATATTTTTTGAATAAGCCTTTATCACACCGATTATAGGCTCATTTTTATAGACATCTCTGTCAGAAACCTGCATATTCACATACATATTTTTAGCAGCGCTGGTTGTATTGCTAGCAAGCGGCTTTTTATCGGCTTCCTTTACGTTGATATCAATAGGTTCAGTTTTATAAATCTTACCGTTCACCTTCACCAGCGCAGAACCTACACGGAGATTTCCAGCCTCTTTGGGATCCAAAGAGATCTGACAAACAATCTGGTTAATCCTGATTTTTTTGACAGGATCTATGATCGTGCTTTGCTCCGAGGATACGGCATAATCAAATTTTGAAAAGTCAGGAAGTTTGATTGGAGATTCTTGGATCAGATCTTCACCGAAAATCTCCAGTACAACAGTAAAAACAAAAGGATTATTGACCCGGGCCTCCTTCGTATTGACTTCCGAGTAAAGATTAACTTGGGCAAACGAAAAATACGATGCCAGAATAGATAATATGTATAAACTTTTTTTTATCATTACCAGTCCTTTTCGTTGCTTTGCGGCATCGAATTGGCTCTTTTGTTTAAAATTCTTCTTGCGGTTTCCCGTTCCCGGTTTTCTATATCTCGCAATATTGTGTTTTCTGCCTCTTCAGGTATTTTATTTTCTTGCTTTTTAGGCTGATTTGGTTTTCCCTGGCTATCACCTTTCTGCTGGTCGCCTTGTCCGTTCTGATCGTTCTTTTTCTGATTACCTTTCCCAGACTGGTCCTGATCTTTCTGATCCTTTCCTCCTCCTTTGCCGTTGTTTTTCTGCTTTTGTTGCTCTTTCTTTTCTTTATCCTTCAGCTTAGCGATTTCATAATTCTTGCGTACAGCCTCGTTGTAAGGATCTTGTTTCAGTGATTGTTTGTAAAAATCGGCTGCTTTTTCCGGATTATTAGACTTCATTGAAACATTTCCAAGATTGTACAATGCTGCGGCCTTCTCATATTTACTTTTTGTAAGTCCAATAGATTTCTGATACTCTGCAGACGCTTCTTCGTACTTCTTACTTTTATAAAGTGAATTGCCCAAATTGTAATGGGCTGTGTAATTTCCGCTTTTTTCAGAGATCGCTTCTAGATACTTCCCTGTTGCTGCATTATATTCCTTCGCATCAAATTTTCTATTACCCTCATAAACAAGCGCATTGTAACTCTTCTGAGCTACAAAAAACTGTGTGAAAAATAAAAAAACCAATGTGGTTAGAAACGACCTAATATCCATCAATGCAAAATTATCCGTTTTATTGTTAAAATCATCAGTTTAAACGTTAAAATTGGGTTAAAAATAGCATTATAAAACCTCTAAAATAAGGCATTTATTGAAAATAAAAATGGTCATTTAAATGAAAAAATGCTATTGATAATTCAATAGCATTTTTATTAAATAGAATGATTAAATATAACCGTAAAAAAATAAGTTTTTACCAATCTTTCTTTTTAAGAATTAAATAGCTGCCACCAATAAAAATTAACGACCAGACAAGACATGCAATAACACTATGAACCGGATAATCAAACTTAAAATCCATGCCAATCATCTGAGCCATTTTCGTTCTCACCAATGGGTTTGGAATCAGGCTGGACATACTTTCCAATGGGAGATAGTCAGTGATGAAATGATTTTCCAGCATCAATCGAGCTTTGTCTTTTTGTGCTACATTTTTCAAAAGCATAAACTTTTCAATTCCGGAAAAAACGCCTTCTACAAACCAGAGCATAAAAAACCCAAGAAAAACAAAAATCGATTTTCTAAACAAAACAGATAAGAACATCAAGAATGTGAAGAATGTAAATAATTTGAGAAAATAATTGAAAATAAAATAAATTTCTTTAAAAATTAATTCAGCATCCTGCGTATCAGAATAAGTCTTTCCAAGAACGAGCGCAATTGTAAAAACAAGCAGTGTAGAAAAAATAGTAAAAACCAGAATGGTTAGCAATTTGGAAGCTATAAATTCTTCTCTGCTAAGACCATCGATGATGTTTTGCTTAAACATCCTATTACTGAATTCCTGACAAATAGAAAACACAATGATGCATCCTAGAAAAATCTTTAGCAGGCCGACAATATAGGTGGTAAAATTCCAAATTCCGGGAAAATTATACATTCCCTGTTCTTTCAGATTAACTTTGAGTCCCGCGAGATCAAAATCTACCAAACCAATAAACAAGAGCAAAGTGAGAACAAGAAAATACAGCAATGCAAAGATCCTAAATGGATTGTAGTTCAAGTTTTTTAAATATTCTAATTTTAGAAGGCGTATCATAGGTTATTTTGTTTTACAAGTTCAAGGAATTGGGTTTCTAGGCTTTCTTTTTTCTTTTGCAGATGTGCGAGTGCAATTCCCTTTTCAAAAAGTTTTCTGTTGAGTTCCGAAGCAGAAATGTCCTCTGAAATCTGAGCTATTATTAGATTGTCACGCTCTTTTACGGAAGAGAATATACCCAATGATTCCAACGCAGACATTAATTGTGAAGTATTATCAGCTTTCAGTTCAAAGAAGCCTTTGGTATTACTCATCGCATCCACAGATCCGGAATAGATGGCAGTTCCTTGTTTCAGGACGATGACGTGAGAACATATTTTCTCAATCTCGTCCAAAAGATGGCTTGCGACAATAATGGTAGTTCCGGATTTTGCAATCTCGTTGATGATCTCCCGGATCTGGATGATTCCTTCGGGATCCAGTCCATTGGTAGGCTCATCCAAAATAAGAACTTCAGGATTAGCCAGCAAAGCCGAAGCGATAGCCAATCTCTGTTTCATACCAAGAGAATATGTTTTGAATGCATCTTTTTTTCTTGCGTGCAGATTGACAACTTCTAAAACTTCATCAATTCTCTTTTCAGAAACACCTTTTATTTCCGCAACAATCTGCAGGTTTTTCTCTGCGCTGAGATAAGGGTAGAAATTTGGCTGCTCTATGATCGCACCTATTTTTTTAAGCGTGTCCGTATCCGTTCCTTCTTTCCCGAACCATTTCCAGCTACCAGACGTAGGATTGATGGTGGAAAGCAGCATTCCGAAAGTCGTAGATTT
>DLND01000046.1:10683-11429 GCA_002476905.1 Flavobacteriales bacterium UBA7519 | reverse complement strand
CCGTAAACATTTCCTTTTTCTACATCGAAAGAAATGTTATTGACCGCGATATGTTTAAATTTTTTGGTCAGGTTTTTTACTTCCAGTATTTTCGCCATATTAATATTTTATATAAAAGTCTTTAATTTGACTTATTTGTTACTTCGAATTGTATAGTTTTTATTTGAATTGATGAATTTTTCAAAAAGAATAAGCTTTTTTCACAATTTTTCGGAATAATTGATAGCTAGAAATAACATTCAAACAACACATTTAGGATTTTAAGCTATGCATTTTAGATTTTATTTCGCTAAATGTAAACTGGCTGTTTCAGATTAACATATTGCTGAATACCTATTTTTAATAAAAAAAAGTCTGACTGACTCAGACTTTGTACTTTGCAGACAGAGATTTTACTTTCTCTATCTTTTATTATCAACATTATCTATTTGTTTAGAAACAGCCATCGCTGCTACCAAATCATTAAGCATTGTGCTGGCTGCAGTTGGTGTATTAGGCAATAAAACCAAATTAGATCTATTGTTAGCTCCAATAGACTGAAGTGTATCATAATGTTGTGTTACCACAATCAGTGCAGATGCTTCGTGCGGTTCTATCTTCACACTGTTCAGCATTTTTACAGATTCTTCTAAGCCTTTTGCAATCTCTCTTCTTTGATCTGCAATACCTTGGCCTTGGAGTTTTTTGGATTCAGCTTCCGCCTTTGCTACAGCTACGATTCTGATCCTCTGCGCTTCTGACTCATA
>DLND01000046.1:6723-10619 GCA_002476905.1 Flavobacteriales bacterium UBA7519 | reverse complement strand
CATACTCTGCAGCCGTTTTTTCGCGTTCAGCCGCATTAATTCTGTTCATAGCATGTTTTACCTGTTCATCCGGATCGATGTCTGTCACCAATGCTTTGATGATATCATAACCGTAACTATTCATAGCCTCCTGAAGCTCTCCTTTTACAGCAATTGCGATATCGTCTTTTCTTACGAACACGTCATCCAGTTTCAACTTCGGCACCTCTGCTCTTACGACATCAAACACAAAAGAAGTGATCTGAGATTCCGGATTTTCCAGTCTATAGTAAGCATCGCCAACCTGAGTTCTGATGACCTGATACTGAACGGAAACTTTCATTTTTATGAAAACATTGTCAAGCGTTTTGGTATCAATAATCACATCCAGCTGTTGGATTCTAAGATTCATTCTTTTAGAAATCTGATCTATAAACGGAATCTTGAGATGAAGACCCGCATGTCGTACGGAATGAAGTTTTCCTAAGCGCTCTACAATAGCCGCTGTTTCCTGTTTTACTGTAAAAAAAGAAGCAAATAAAGTAATCAGTCCAAAAAAGACGATAATCCAAATAAAAATCATAAAAGTTATTTTTTTTAAAGATAACGAATTAAAAGATCAAGTGCAAAAATCTACGTCATTTATCATTACAAAAATAATACACTGAAATTTAATTAAAAGATTCAGAATTCAGTATGACATGTATTCCTCAGATTACTTACCATTGCTGCTTTTCTTTACTATTCATAAAAAAAACCGAACTATTAAAAGTTCGGTTATAATTTATATTCCAGTCGGCTTATGGTTCAATTTGAGTCCTTTTTTCTTGTTTTTCATTCAGTTTTTTGTACTTGAACCAAGCCAAAACTGACAATAAAATCATATAACCAATGCTAATATAAACCCAAAGCGGCAAAGGAATTGGATCTCCTTTAGCATAAGAATGCAGACCAGATAAGTAATAATTCACACCAAAATAAGTCATTACCATTGAGCAGAATGCGAACATCGTCACGACATGGAAAGTGTATCTTCCTCTAAGTCCTGGAACTAATCTCATATGG
This sequence comes from Flavobacteriales bacterium UBA7519, assembly GCA_002476905.1. Classification (GTDB taxonomy): domain Bacteria; phylum Bacteroidota; class Bacteroidia; order Flavobacteriales; family Weeksellaceae; genus Epilithonimonas. The sequence goes on along the minus strand of DLND01000046.1, from coordinate 9,575 downwards.
ATTACAAATGCATAGATTATAATCGAGATAAAAGCCCAAGTTTCTTTTGGGTCCCAGCTCCAGTAACGTCCCCAGGATTCATTAGCCCAAATTCCACCTAAGAAGTTTCCGATTGTTAAAGCTAATAATCCAATGTTTAAAGACATTTCACTCACGATGGCCAATTCTTTTAACGTTGTGTCATTATGTTTTTTAAATGTTTCTTTGTTGGCGATTATATAGAAAATCAATGAAATCATTGCAATTAACATCGACAAAGAGAAGAATCCGTAACTAGAAGTAATAATAGCAACGTGAACTACCAACCAATACGATTTAAGAACTGGAACCAATGGTGTAATTTGTGGATCCAATGCAGAACCACCGTGAGCAAATCCCATCATAATTACAGCAACCAAGAATCCAGCTGCTGGAATCAAGGTATTTGAGTTTCTATATAAAGCAAATCCTGCCGAAATACCAACCCAAGAAATAAACACAATCGCTTCATAACCATTACTCCAAGGCGCGTGACCGGAGATGTACCATCTTCCAACCAAGCCTAAGAAATGGAAGATATAACCAACTGCTCCGATATAAATTAATGTTTTAACAACATTATGAAGAATCTTGCCCGGTTTGAATAATTCTACAAAACCTAAAATCAATAATAAACTTCCAATAATGGTATAGAGAATCAACAATTTGAAGTTGATATCCAAAGTATTCATCAAAACTTCAAGCTTAACTTTGGTTTCAGAAGGCACTACATTCTTGCCCCATTTTTGCTGATACTCTTCCACTTTCTTGAGCTCTGCATCGGCTTTTGCCCAACTTCCGCCTTGTGTAGCTAACAGTACGCTGGACAAATAAGGTCCTAACACCGCCTGCGCATTTTCATCTGCTTCAAAATCAGGTGTCATTACCGAATTCCAAGTGTGGTTTGGATCGTTTTTAACCGGAACAGTTCTGAAATATTGATAAGACATAATGCCGTTCAGTACCTGAACTTTGTCATTCAGTTTGATAACAGCCTCATCATACCTTGTTCTTTCAGACGCTTTTTTACGAAACGCTTCGTTAAAATCATCCTCCAAAACAAAACGCAGATTTCCATTTTTATCTGCAGGAAACAATTTGATTAAACTGGTAAATCCTTCGTCTGTAGCTTTGGTTTTAGCTCTCAAATCCTTCCCTACTTTCCCCGCAGTTTCGATCTTGATAATATTAACCTGTGCCCAGAACATCGGATCTATTGTTGCAGCTAAGAACCACTGATTAGCATCAAGATTCTGAAACTTACTTCTGCTTGTCAATTTGTGAAGAATGTCAAGTGCCTGAGTATTAGCCGGAACAATCCGTCCTTCATAGTTCTGAACCAGAAGGTAACCAAACTTGTCCGCATGTTCTTTATTGATTTCGATATTTTTCACCATTGCATCCGCATCAATCACCGTTGGATTTTTCCCGGAAGATGTAGGTTTAATTTCTGTAGAATGGGCGTGCCCTTCGTGGCTACCATCTTTCCCGTGCATATCAATTTCCTGAGCATGAAACCCGAAACTTAGCAAAATTAGAATCAATGTTGCCGCTTTTTTAGCGCTCACCTGCTTCAGCATTTTATTAAGATTCCAGAAACGGGTTCCTTTCCAAAACATCGTTACAAACATTCCCACGAACAGAAACGCATAACCAATGTAACTGATGAGTGTTCCCCAAAAATCATGGTTTACTGAAAGAACTGTTCCTTTTCTGTCTGGGTCAAAACTCGCCTGGAAGAATCTGTAACCTTTATAATTAAGAACATGATTCATATAGATTTTGTAAGGCGTTAGCTTGCCCTCGTCCACAATGCTGACGTGAGATTCGTACGCAGATGGCGAAGAACTTCCTGGGTAAGTTTCCATCACAAATTTATCCAATTTGAGAGAGAAAGGCTGCGTGTAATAGACTTTTGGTCCAAATCCAAGCATTATATCCAGTCCATCTAAATGAATCTGTTTGTAATTATTTGGATTTCCTTTTTCAACTATAAGGTCAACAACCTGCTTAGTTTTTGGTCCGGCAACTTCCACTTTTAACATATCCGGCACATCTTTATCTTTCTGTTTATCACCTTCGTATGCAACCAATTTTCCTTTTTTAGTTCCCTCAGGAATTACTAATTTCAACTGATCGATGGTATAGAGGCTTCTGAGTGCCAAAGGCTGGAATTCATCTTTTTTTGTTGTTCCTGTAGCCTGCGTGGCCATCGTCATATAAGAGGCGTCACTTGGTGTTTTGATATAAAGCTGTCCGTCTTTTTTCTGGAATTCCACAGCGCCATCAATAGAAGTTCTGTTGTAACTCACCAAAGTTCCGTTGATATTCTGAACTTCGCCTTCAGCCAGATAAATATTTTGTCTACCACCCATATCGCCTGTAGAAACCAAGTGCAGATATTCTTTGCCATTATTATCCATTTGGAGGCTGTCTTTTTTTCTCTGGATATAATCCAAGGCTTTTACTACAATTTTCTCCTTACCAAGGAAATCATAAGTTGCCTGAAAGTTGTGATGCAAAGGCGACATAAGGTAAGGAACATCGTGGTAATTCTGCTGTTCTCCTTTCTCCTCAATTTTGATTTTGAAAAAATGCTTGTCGGTGACAATTTCATTGGAAGTTTCGCCTTCGCGGATGTGCATCGTCCCCTCGAAACTGATATAACGGGTTATCGCACCGCCTATAAAAATCAGGATAAATGCGAGGTGAAAAACCAGAACAGGCCACTTTTCTCTTCTCCAAAGTCTATATCTTCCAATGTTTCCAATGAAATTAAGAATCAGCAAAAACATAATCGCCTCAAACCATTTCGCTTCATATATTAGGGCTTT
>DLND01000046.1:3378-6713 GCA_002476905.1 Flavobacteriales bacterium UBA7519 | reverse complement strand
GATGGCGAAAGCAAGCAGCAACACTGCCATTGTCCTCGTAGAAATAAGAATATCCTGTATCTTTTTCATAAGTAGATATCTAATATTTTAATAATAATTATGGTTATTGCCAGCGTAATTTTTGTACCTAACACAAAGCGAGATTCTGGCAATTCCAGTTCAAAATATATTGATTCGCAAAAATAAGCATGATAATTCGATTGGACTAATGAAAACACTGATTTATGATTTTTTTTCAGATTATGGATTGTTTTGGTTTTATTGCACTTGTCTCTTCAGGATTTAATCTTTTGTTATTTTAATTTTTAACGCCCAGAAAAAACATTAAATTTGCATCTATTGACTTTTTTTGAAAATGAAGAACGAACAAAATACAACTCCTAGTAACACTAAAATCATATCTAAGCCAAGAATCATTTCCGGCATTACTTTCATTTTATTATCGGTAGTTCTGACCCTTTCATTCATCTCTTACTTGATGAACTGGAAAGCAGACCAGAGCCAGGCTGGAACAATGGCAGACAAAACGGTGGAATCTTCCAACTTATTTGGCAAAATCGGTGATTGGCTGGGTAATCTCTTCATTTTTGAAAGTATCGGTGTTGCTGCTTTTGTGGTCGCATTTTTATTTTTTGTTTTCGGAACGCTGATATTCAAGAAGAATTATTTCAAACCTTGGAAAACTATTTCCCACAGTTTGTTTTTTATCTGCTGGACTCCGATTTTTTTTGGTGCAGTCACTAATGGACAAGGTGTGCTGGGTGGTGTTTATGGCTATCAGATTATGGATTATCTGAAATCTTACATCGGTTCCGTTGGACTTTGGATGGTTCTTTTGGTAAGTTTTGCTCTTTATTTTGTTTTGGAATTCAATCTGAGACCAAGCTCTATCAAAAGTAAACTAAATGATATTAATGATAATACTTTTGGTAAATTAAAAAAGCTAATGCCGGATTCGGATGAAGAATTTGAGGCTGATGTGGAACTTGAGAAAGACATTGTAACTGAAATTCCCGTTAAGAAAGAAACCCCTTCCGTAAAGCTTGAAAATGATTTCAGCAATATCAAAGTTACTCAGGATTTTGAACCCATAAAAACCCCGAACCAAACTTCATTCAAAGATGAAGAGGAAATCACAGTAGCAGCGCCTGAGCCTGTAATATTATCTACCACAAGTTCTGCCAATCAGATTCAAGAAAAAGCAATCGAAAATCCCATTGTAAAAACCAATGATGATATTGCCTTCAATGTAGAAATTAAAAAAGATGAAGATTTTCCTTTAACTGATGAACAACAAAAATCTGATGAGCTGGTGAGTAAACACGGCTTGTATGACCATAAGTTAGATCTTGCAAAATTCCAGATGCCTTCTGTAGAATTGCTTAAAGATTACGGAAACGAGGAAATTACTATTAATAAGGACGAACTCGAAGAAAATAAAAACAGAATCGTTGGTTTATTAAAAACTTTCAATGTTGGAATTTCTGAAATCAAAGCAACGATTGGTCCAACTGTAACACTTTACGAAATTGTACCAGAAGCAGGAATCCGTGTTGCAGCTATTAAAAAATTACAAGACGATATCGCTTTGAATCTTTCCGCACTTGGAATCAGAATCATCGCACCTATGCCAGGAAAAGGTACAATCGGAATCGAGGTTCCAAGAAAAAACCCAACAATGGTTTCGATGCGTTCGGTTGTAGCTTCTCCGAAATTTCAATCAGCAGATATGGATTTGCCAATCGTTTTTGGAAGAACAATTTCCAACGAAGTTTTCGTAGCTGACCTTGCAAAAATGCCTCATCTTTTGATGGCTGGAGCAACAGGACAAGGAAAATCGGTTGGTATCAATGCGATCTTAACTTCATTGATTTACAAAAAACATCCAAGCGAACTGAAATTCGTAATGGTAGATCCGAAGAAAGTAGAATTGTCACTTTATTCGAAAATCGAAAGACATTATTTGGCAAAATTGCCTGATACAGAAGATGCAATTATCACAGATAACGCAAAAGTAATCAACACTCTGAACTCACTTTGTATCGAGATGGATGACCGTTACGAATTATTGAAAAATGCATTCTGTAAAAACATCAAAGAATACAATGCCAAGTTTGCTCAAAGAAAACTGAATCCGGAAAATGGACACAGATATTTGCCTTACATCGTTCTAGTTGTAGACGAATTTGCAGACCTTATTATGACCGCTGGAAAAGAGGTTGAACATCCGATTGCGAGATTGGCACAGCTAGCAAGAGCCATTGGAATTCACTTGATTGTTGCAACACAAAGACCTTCTGTTAACGTAATTACAGGTATGATTAAAGCGAATTTCCCTGCGAGGGTTGCTTTCCGAGTAATTTCCGGAGTGGATTCTAAAACAATTTTGGATTCGCCTGGAGCGGAACAATTGGTTGGAAAAGGCGATATGCTTTATTTCAACGGAAATGATTTGACGCGTTTGCAATGTGCATTTGTGGATACACCAGAAGTTGAGAGAATCGCCGAATTTGTTGGTGAGCAAAAAGGTTATTCTGATGCTTATCTTCTTCCAGAATATTCCGGTGAAGAAAGCAGTTCAACAGTTGGCGCTTTTGACCCGAATGAGAAAGATGCTTTGTTTGAAGAAGGTGCAAGAATCGTGGTTTCTACACAACAAGGTTCAACATCAATGTTGCAAAGACAATTAAAATTAGGATATAACAGAGCCGGAAGAATTATGGATCAATTGGAAGCTGCTGGTGTTGTTGGTGGTTTCAATGGAGCAAAAGCTAGAGAAGTTTTGATTTCTGATTTGAACTCGTTAGAGCGATTGTTGGATGAGTTGAAGGGGAGGTAATTTGAAATTTTATATTTTAATATAACCTCAACTATATATGTTAAGGTTTTTTTTAATTTCAATCTAAAATTTAAATCAATGAAAAAGTTAATACCATTCTTAAGCATTTTTGTTTTTTGTTTCGCTCATTCGCAAATAAAAAACAATAAAAATACGTCTCCTAAAATTCAGCGAGATAGCGCTAATAAAAAAACAGAGATAATAAAAAAAGATCAATCTGTTTTTTATAAAAACGTAGATTCTGCCAAGGCTTCCAAATACAAAATGCTTAATAAAAAACCGGCTGAACAATATTATGAGCTCCAACAAACAAAACCTCAACAATATAAAATTGAAAAGCCAAAAGATTCTATACAATTAAAGAAGAAATAACAAATGTCCACCCACGAACTCCTCTACAAAGCCATAAAAATCGCTACCAAAGCACACAAAAAACAAACCGACAAATACGATGCGCCCTATCTTGGGCACGTTTTCCGAGTGATGAATGCCGGTA
>DLND01000046.1:2955-3297 GCA_002476905.1 Flavobacteriales bacterium UBA7519 | reverse complement strand
ACGAAAAAATCGTTGGCGTTCTGCACGATGTCGTAGAAGACCACCCAGAATTTTCTTTAGAATATCTTAAAGGAAAAGGATTTCCAGATTACATTATTGAAGCTATCGAATGTCTTACCAAAAGAGAAGAAGAACATCTGGATTATGATGCCTTCATCGCAAGAATAGAAAAAAGCCCACTCGCTATTGCTGTAAAACTGAACGACCTGAGAGACAATATGGATCTAACAAGATGTACAGAATTGCTACACGAAAGAGACCTAAAACGTTTCAACAAATATCTAAAAGCCTATCTTTATCTTTCTGAAAAGTATTAAAATTTGAAAACCACATAGGCACATA
>DLND01000046.1:0-2825 GCA_002476905.1 Flavobacteriales bacterium UBA7519 | reverse complement strand
AAAACCACATAGGCACATAGACTTTGTATATGTTTTGAAAAATTAAAAAAGGTCAAATTAGATGAAATTCTATTTGACCTTTTTTATAAACTATTTGCCTATGTGGCAAATTAATCCACCATCGGAATCACGATATCTTTCTCATCATCCGTAGAATCGAAGGTAAAATTCAGAGCAAAATATAGAAAATGGAAGCTGTCATTTCCTTTTGCGGCAAATTCCCTTTGGAACATATAACCGGACGTTGCAGATAAACTATGATTGAACTGATATCCAAAACCAGCAAAGGTTCTGTTTCTTTTAAAATTGGGATCTTTTGAGCCAAAGAATAATTCTTCAAATGCGTTCACAAAGAAGGTATTTTCCTGCACTTTATCTTTATTAATCGGCAAAGTTGCACTCAGTCTATATCGGAAACGATTGGCTTCTGTATGTTCTCCAGTTTGGCTAGCGTAAAAAAATCTGTGCTCTGCCCTACCTCTGTGATCTAGCTTCAGTCGTCCAAATCTCTGTGTAAAAGTATATTGTAACCAAAGCCTGAATTCCTCCTGAGAAATCTTCATTTTCTCATAAGTTCCATATCTTCCAAGTCCTACAAAAACCTGATTCTTTTTATTCAGATTATATCCGACCCCACCTTTGGTCTCGTAATAATCAATCACTGTATAATCCCGTCTGGATCTTGTTTGCAGCTCCACATAAGCCATCCATTTCGGATCCATCTTATACGTAAAAGACATCATATTAAAACCAGAAAGGTGATCTTGCCCCAACGCAAAAACACCTAAAAACAGAAATAAAAAACCAAGCTTTTTCACGATGCAAATGTAATGAAAATCCAAGCCGATAAAAATAATTATTTGGGCGTGTCCCTATATTTTTGCCCATAAGATTTAGTATTCCAAAATAATATTTCCAGTCCAGCAAAAACAAGCGGGCCGGGCTGTCCGTTACTATCTTTTTGTCTTTAGAAAATTTTCCTTTTAGATAGAACTATTATAGATGAGACAAAAAGGATATCCACTACCATCCCTCACGCATATTCAACATCAAAACAACTTTAGACATCAAAACAATTCGTTTAAATCAAATACAAGTTGTATTTGCTCTTAACAAATTGTTCTAAGCATTACAAAAAAACCTTCCAACAAGTTGAAAGGTTTTTGATATAATATTGCGAATATTTTTTATCCTAACAGCAAAGTCAATGGACTTTCTAGGTAAGTTCTCAACGTTTGCAAGAACTGAGCTCCTGTTGCCCCATCGATTACTCGGTGGTCGCAGGCTAGAGACAATTTCATTGTATTTCCAACCACGATTTGTCCGTTCTTCACAATTGGTTTTTCAATAATTGCTCCTACAGATAAGATTGCAGAATTCGGTTGATTGATGATTGAAGTAAACGTCTCGATTCCGAACATTCCCAGATTAGAAACAGAGAAAGTAGAACCTTCCATTTCGTTAGCTTTAAGCGCTTTAGTTTTAGCTCTTCCAGCCATATCTTTTACTGCTGTAGAGATTTCGTTATAGTTCATATAATCTGTATTTTTCAATACAGGAACTACCAATCCGTCTGGAACCGCAACCGCTACACCAACATTGATGTTACCGTGGTGAATGATTTTATCACCAGCCCAAGAAGAATTAACTTGTGGATGTTTTCTCAATGCCACTGCAACTGCTTTTATAACCATATCGTTGAAAGACACTTTCGTATCTGGAACGCTGTTCATCTCTTTTCTTGCTTCGATGGCTTTATCCATATTGATTTCAACCGTCAAGTAATAATGAGGCGCAGTGAATTTACTTTCTGCCAATCTCTTCGCGATGACGTTTCTCATTTGAGAGTTTGGAGTTTCGCTATCTTCACCTGGCGTAAATGCTACATTTGGTTGAGCAGGAGCTGCTTTTGGAGCAGATGCCGCAGCTGCTGGCTGTGCAGAAGGCTGATAGTTTTCAATATCTTTCTTCACGATTCTACCGTTTTCACCAGAACCTTTGATTCCAGAGAAATCGATTCCTTTATCTTGAGCTATTTTCTTAGCTAAAGGAGAAATTGCAACTCTGTCGCCAGCAGAAGAAGCTGCAACTGGTGCAGATTCTTTTTTCTCTTCAGATTTAGTTTCAGCCTTAGCTTCCGCTTTTGAAGCAGCTTTTTTGCCACCTCCAGAAACTATCCCGGAAACATCAGTTCCCGCAGGTCCGATAATGGCTAAAATTTTATCAACTTCAGCAGCATCACCTTCCGCAACTCCTTGATATAATAGAGTACCATTGTACTCTGATTCGAAATCCTGAACCGCTTTATCCGTTTCAATTTCGGCAAGGATATCGCCTTCTTTCACAGCGTCGCCAACATTTTTCTGCCATTTAGCAACTTTTCCCTCTGTCATTGTATCAGAAAGACGAGGCATTGTTATTACCTCAACGCCTTCGGGAATATCAGTGGAAACAGATTCCTCATTATTTTCAACAGCTGTGGATTGGTTTTCGGTTTTGTGTTCTTCTTCAGATTTTTTCTCTTCAGATTTTGCTCCACCACCAATCAGTGCGGAAATATCTTCACCCTCTTTCCCGATAATTGCCAGAACAGAATCAACAGGCGCTTGCCCACTTTCTTCTACACCGATATATAAAAGAGTTCCGTTAATTTCGGATTCGAAATCCTGAACTGCTTTATCAGTTTCTATCTCTGCAAGGATGTCGCCTTCTTTCACAGCGTCACCCACTTTTTTGTGCCATTTTGAAACTTTACCTTCCGTCATTGTATCGGATAGACGGGGCATCGTAATTACTTCTGCCATAATTTTTATTGATTTGAGATT
>DLND01000045.1:28996-37071 GCA_002476905.1 Flavobacteriales bacterium UBA7519 | reverse complement strand
GTTGGGATTTGTGCTGCTTTATATTGTCTTGCAGAATCTGGAACTGGTTTGTATTGGCCGTCCAATGCATTTTTGACCTTATTGGTTTCCATATTGAATGCATTTACAGCGCCAATCAACAAATTGTTGGAAATGTTGTCAAGATGTCCTCTGTACTTCAACCAAGGGCCAGCCATAGAAATGTGGTCAGTAGTACATTTGCCATACACTTTGATTAATAATTTTGCACCAGTGATATTCTGTCCGTCCCAAGCTGGGAATGCTTCCAGAATTTGTAATCTGTCAGATGTCGGGGAAACGATAACTTCAACATTTGAGCCATCTTCAGCTGGTGCAATGTAACCAGGATCATCGACATCGAATCCTAATTTTGGTAAATCGTCACCACTTGGCTGATCCAAAAGAACTTCTACTCCATCTTTATTTTTTAATTTATCTGTTAAAGGATTGAATCTCAAATCGCCGGCAATTGCCAAAGCTGTTACCAATTCCGGCGATCCGACGAAAGCATAAGTATTTGGGTTTCCATCTGCTCTTTTTGAGAAGTTTCTGTTGAAGGAGTGAACAATTGTGTTTTTTTCTTGTTTTTCAGCACCTTCACGAGCCCATTGTCCGATACACGGTCCACAAGCATTCGCAAAAACTTTACCTCCAATTTCGTCAAAAGTTTTTAAGAAACCATCTCTTTCTACCGTAAACCTCACTTGTTCTGAACCTGGAGTGATGGTATATTCTGCTTTTACTTCGAGATTTTTTTCTTTCGCTTGTTTAGCCACAGAAGCTGCTCTTGCGATATCTTCATAAGACGAGTTGGTACATGAACCAATTAAGCCAACTTCAATTTTTGTAGGCCAGCCGTTTTTCTCTGCAATTTCTTTCATTTTAGAAATCGGAGTATAAAGGTCAGGTGTGAAAGGTCCGTTCAGTGCTGGTTCTAGTTCACTTAAATTGATTTCAATAAGCTGGTCATAATATTTTTCAGGTTCTGCGTGAACTTCTGGGTCAGCTTTCAAAACATGAGCAACTGCATCAGCTGCATCAGCCAAATCTTCTCTATCTGTTGAACGAAGATATTTGCTCATATTTTGGTCGTATTCGAAAATAGAAGTTGTTGCTCCGATTTCCGCACCCATATTACAAATCGTACCTTTTCCAGTACAAGAAAGCGATTTTGCACCTTCTCCAAAATATTCTACAATCGCGCCTGTTCCACCTTTTACAGTAAGGATTCCTGCTACTTTCAGAATGATATCTTTTGGAGCGGTCCAGCCATTAAGTTTTCCTGTCAATTTAATACCAATCATTTTTGGGAATTTCAGTTCCCAAGCCATTCCTGCCATCACATCAACGGCATCTGCGCCACCAACACCGATGGCGACCATTCCGAGTCCACCCGCATTTGGCGTGTGTGAATCTGTTCCGATCATCATTCCGCCTGGAAAAGCATAATTTTCTAAAACTACTTGGTGGATAATTCCAGCTCCTGCTTTCCAAAACCCAATTCCGTATTTGTTGGAAACGGATTCTAAAAACTGATAAACTTCGTTGTTTTTGTTATTAGCATCTACCAAATCAGTCGCAGATCCAACTCTTGCTTGAATCAAATGATCAAGATGAACTGTTGATGGCACTGCGACTTTTTTCTTTCCTGCCTGCATAAATTGTAAAAGCGCCATTTGTGCCGTCGCGTCCTGCATTGCCACTCTATCCGGAGCAAAGTCTACATAAGATTCTCCTCTTTTAAATGCTTCTTTTGTCTGTGAAGAAAAAAGGTGAGCACAAAGAATTTTTTCGGAATAAGTAAGAGGTCTTCCCATAAAAGCTCTTGCTTCGTTTACTCTGTTTTCGAAATCAGAATAAACTTTTTTGATCATATCCAAGTCAAAAGTCATATCTCGATATTTTTTATTTTTATTAATCCCGCTTTTTAAAGTAAAGCAGGAGATTTTAAATCATTATCATTTATCAAATTTCGTTCCTATACCTGTGGGTAAAAGGGTAAATCTTATGAATGTTAATATTATTTTGAAGCTATGAAGTTAAGGAAAAAATAAAGTCGTTGATCTTGACCTAGGTTAAAAAAATATTAAAGCAATTAAAATAGAAAGATTCTAAACAAAAAAATGGAAGACTTCTCAAAAAAATCTTCCATTATATATTAAAACTTTAGTCTAAAAATTAATGGCCAACCGTTACCAATTCTTTGATAGATGGTACAAAAGTAGTTAAATCAATGCCTTCCACAGCTTCTTTGTATTCTTCAATGCTTGGAATTCTTCCTTTAATGGCAGATAAAACCACAACCGGAGTAGATGCCAATAAAGATTCTCCTTTTTTGCGTTCAGAATCTTCCACAACTCTTCCTTGGAAAAGACGGGTAGAAGTGGCTAAAACAGTGTCTCCCTTTTCAGCCTTTTCCTGATTACCCATACAAAGATTACAACCAGGACGCTCTAGGTACATCATATTTTCATACTGCGTACGAGCTTCGCCTTTTGGAGCAGCATCATTGAATTCAAAACCGGAATATTTTTCCAGTAATTCCCAATCGCCTTCAGCTTTCAGTTCATCAATGATATTATAAGTAGGAGCCGCAACAACAAGTGGCGCCTGGAATTCTACTTTGCCATTTTGCTTTTCAAGGTTTCTCAACATCTGAGAAACGATTTTAAGGTCACCTTTATGAACCATACAAGAACCTACGAAACCAAGATCCACTTTTTTCTCACCTCCGTAATAAGTCAGATCTCTGATGGTGTCGTGTGTGTATCGCTTGGAAACATCGTCATTATTAACATCAGGGTCAGCGATCATTGGCTCATCGATAGCATCAAGATCTACAACAACTTCAGCGTAATATTTGGCATTGGCATCCGGCGTCAATGCTGGTTTTTCTCCAGATTTAATCTCCGAAATTCGCTTATCTGCTTTATTGATCAATCCCTGAAGAACTTGCCTGTCATTGTCCATTCCTTTGTCAATCATAATCTGGATTCTTGCTTTTGCAATCTCCAATGATTGGATAAGTGTATCATCTTCAGAAATACAGATTGAAGCTTTCGCTTTCATTTCGGCAGTCCAGTCTGTGAATGTAAATGCCTGATCGGCAGGAAGTGTTCCGATATGAACCTCAATAATTCTACCTTGGAAAACGTTTTCACCGTCAAATTGCTTCAACATCTGAGCCTGAGTTGCGTGAACCACATCACGGAAATCCATATGCTCTTTCATCTGACCTTTGAAGGTAACTTTTACGGATTCAGGAATAGGCATAGAGGCTTCTCCAGTCGCTAGAGCCAAAGCTACCGTTCCAGAGTCAGCTCCGAACGCAACACCTTTTGACATCCTTGTGTGAGAGTCGCCTCCTATGATGATTGCCCATTCGTCAACCGTAATATCGTTAAGAACTTTGTGAATAACGTCTGTCATTGCGTGGTATTCACCTTTCGGGTCACGGGCTGTGATTACCCCGAAATCGTTCATAAATTTCATTAATTTAGGAATATTAGCCTGCGCTTTTTTATCCCAAACTGAAGCTGTATGACATCCAGATTGGTAAGCACCATCTACAATTGGAGAAATGACAGTTGCTGCCATTGATTCCAATTCCTGAGCGGTCATTAAACCAGTAGTATCCTGAGATCCAACAATATTAACTTCAACCCGGACATCTGAACCTGCGTGCAACACTTTGCCCGGCGTAAGTCCAACTGCATTTTTGTTAAAAATTTTCTCTACCGCAGTAAGACCTTGTCCTTCCACAGAGATTTCCTTTGAAGGCGCAAAAACCGTAGGAATTTCTATTCCTAAAATCTGTGCTGCAATGGTCTGTATCTTTTTACCAAAAACAATCGCATAAGAACCTCCTGCTTTGATGAATTCCATTTTCTGAGGCGTCAAAGCTTTTGAGATGTCAATTAGTTCCTCACCGTCTTTGTACAATTTTTTAGTTCGAGTGTTGATAGTAAGAACGGTTCCAGTTGCTACTGAATAAGATTCCTCTAGGATAATTTCGCCATTCTCATTTCGTACAGGATTACCATTTTCATCTACTTTTTTCACCCAGTTTTTTAGGTCGATTCCAATACCACCGGTTACATCAACTGTTGTAAGGAAAATTGGAGAGATACCATTGGTTCCGCCTACAATTGGTGCTATATTAACAAAAGGAATATAAGGGCTGGCTTTTTTCCCGGTCCATAGAGCAACATTGTTTACACCAGACATTCTGGATGAACCCACGCCCATTGTTCCTTTTTCAGCAATCAGCATCACGCTTTTATCCGGATGTTGTGCTTGTAATGCTTTTATTTCTTCCTGAGCCTGTGGAGTGATCATACACTTGCCGTGCAATTCTCTGTCGGATCTGGAGTGTGCCTGGTTTCCCGGAGATAATAAATCAGTGGAGATATCACCTTCACCAGCGATGAAAGTAACAACTTTGATTTCTTCCGGAACTTCAGGAAGTTTGGTAAAAAATTCTGCTTTTGCGTAGCTTTCAAAAATTTCTCTTGCGATAGGGTTGTCATTTTTGAATGCTTCTTTCAGTCTGTCAATATCTGCTTCGTATAAGAAAACTTGTGTTTTCAGCACATCCGCAGCTTGTTTTGCGATCTCAAGATTATTTCCTAAAGCTAAATCTAATAAAACTTTTATAGAAGGGCCACCTTTCATATGCGACAGAAGTTCGAAAGCAAAATCTGGTGTGATTTCTTCTACCACAACTTCACCCACGATAATTTCTTTTAAAAACTGAGCTTTTGCACCTGCAGCACTAGTAGTTCCCGGAAGGGTATTGTAAATGAAAAACTGAAGAGAATCTGCTCTATAAACATTGTTCTTATCCTTTATCTGTGCGATGATGGCATTTAGAAGTTCTGCACTATCAATCGGTTTCGGATGTAAACCTTGTTCTTTTCTCTCTTCAATTTCGTTAAGATAATCTTTGTAGATATTCATTTTTTTATCGTTTCGATTTTTGTAATTCCATTTTTGGCTACTTAAAATTAGAAATTTTGATATTATACTTTAAAAAATCTAACATTTTTGTAGGCCTCTGCATAATAATTGTGAATAATTGATAATTACTTACCCGTCTCAAAATGCGCTCAAATTTACAACTTTAAAAACTTTTACAATAATTATATAATTTAGATTAAAAATAAATTATATATATTTTTTCTATATTTAATATTTTTACCATAATAATTTTTATTTTAAAAACCACGCAAATTTACGTATAGTGTTGGGAATCATTTATTTATTTAAGAAGCACAAAGGACAGATTGCGATTTTAGTTATTTTTTTAGCGTTAATCGTAATCTACTATTTTTTTGATCCTACCAAAAGTGGTTGGTTTCCGCGATGTCCACTAAAATTGCTGACTGGCTATGAATGTGCGGGATGTGGTGTCCAGCGGTCGTTTCATTCACTTTTGCACTTGCGTTTTGTAGAAGCATTTAGATATAATTCATTGTTCGTATTTTCAATTTTATACTTCTTTTTTTTAATTATTTTAAAGTATTCTGAATCTTTCAGAAGCAAGAAAAAGTTGCTAAATTTTTTCTTCAGCAAAAAATGGTTATTTTTTTTGATAATCATAGTTTTATTATTTTCGCTACTCAAAAACACAGATTGCTATAAAGCTTTTATTAACAATTTATAATTGCAGATTACAGATGAAAAGATTATTAAATTTCACAGTTGTATATATCTCTATATCGACTTTCGGACAGTCTGCCCATATTCCGGATCTTATTCCGAAAAGTATTAACAAGAAAACAGGATATATAGATCAAAAAGGTAACGTTATCATAGAGCCACAATATCATATTGCGATGTTCTTTGCGGAAGACTGCAATCTTCTTAATTCGCCTAAAGAAAACCTGCGTCAATTTGGTTCTGCAGATTTTGCAACAGTTGAACAAGATAGAATTACTTACAGGATTGATAAATTAGGTAAGCGGGTTTATCAATACCAGAAAAATGATCTCGGAAAATGCCTGAAACCCTATGAAGCTCTTAAATACAAAGCCTTTGTTTATAATGGTTTTTATGGACTTACAATAAAAACTGATGCAGACGTGAGGAACTTCCGCGACTTTGAAATCTATCCACAGTATCAGATGCTTTATGTCTTGGATGGGAATATAGAAGATCCTATGATTATTGCTGTTAGAGAGAATAAATTCGGCATAATCAATAAAAAAAATCAGGTTGTAATTCCTTTTGAGTATGAAGATATAAAGACTAACCTAAGCTGGAAAACGGCCAGTTTATTTGAGGTTTCCAAAAATGGAAAAGACTATTTTTACATCAATAAAAATAATCACGCATATTAATTAAAATTTTTCTAATTTCGCGTTCAGAAATTTAAGGGGTGCTGTAACAAGCTGAGATTATACCCAATGAACCTGGAACAGATAATGCTGTTTAGGGAAGCATTCATTATAAATGATGAATGATAATTGATTAATAATAACGTTATAAAAAATCATTTATCAATCGTAATTTATCATTTATAAACATAGTCGCCTCTTTTATTCCAATAAATTTTAACAATTAAATTTAAAAGAATGAAAGGATTTATTTTTTTAGGAGTATTTGCTGCTCCATTTTATTTTTCTCAAACTACAGATTCTGTACAGGTTACAAATATTCAAGCTGTAGAATTTACCAAAAGAACGCCAACTGCAAAAACAATCATCAACGTTGGAAAAGAACTAGCTGACAAAAATCTGGGACAGGATTTGCCCATTCTTCTGAAAAATCAGATATCTGTTGTATCAACTTCGGATGCCGGAAACGGAATTGGTTACACAGGATTCAGAATCCGTGGGACAGCCGGAACAAGTGTTAATGTAATGCTAAATGGTGTTCCTTATAATGACTCCGAATCTCAAGGGACTTTTTTTGTGAATGTTCCGGATCTCACAAGTTCTGCTTCACAAATAGTAATCCAGAGAGGTGTAGGGACTTCTTCTAATGGTGTTTCTGCCTTTGGGGCGAGTGTTAATGTGATTTCCAAAGATCCCTCAGATGAATTTTCAGTAAAATCTGATGATTCTTATGGTTCATTCAATACGTACAAATATTCTGCAGAAATCAATTCTGGGAAATTCTGGAAAAATCGTTTGTCTGTGATGGGAAGATATACACATATCCATTCCGATGGTTATATAGACAGAGCTTCTTCTAATCTTCATTCCTATAATTTTTCTGCTTTGTTTCAGGAAAAAAATACGGAGTTGAGGTTCTTGGCTTTCGGAGGAAAGGAGAAAACTTATCAAGCTTGGAATGGTGTAGATAAAGCTACTTGGGAAACTGATCCTAAATATAATTATTCTGGAATCTATTATGACCCAATAACTGGTGCTGAAAAATTTTATGATAATGAAACTGATAATTACAGACAAAATCATTATCAATTATTATGGAACCAGAAATTTTCTGATGATTGGAAATTAGAAACTACAGCGCATTATACCAAAGGAAAAGGTTACTATGAAAATTACAAACAAGATGCTAAGTTCTCTAAATACAACTTGCCTAATATCATCGACAATGGAACAGAAATTAAAACCTCAGATTTCATCAGAAAAAAATGGCTGGACAATGATTTTTATGGCGTGATTTCTACTTTGTATGGAAAATTAGGTAATCTTGATTTGAATTTCGGAGCAGTTGCCAATCAGTATTACGGAAGACATTTTGGTAATGTAACCGGCGTTTTTCTACCCCAAATTGATGAACACGAATATTACAGAAATAATTCGGTGAAGAACGAAGTTTCTGGATTTGCCAAAGCAATTTATAAACTCAATCAATTCGAATTTTTTGGCGATTTGCAACTAAGAAACATCAATTACGATACAAAAATTGTCCAACAGGGCGATGGTGAAGGTGCAGATTTATATAGAAAATGGACTTTTTTCAACCCGAAAGTTGGTGTCAATTTCAATATTGAAAACGGAAAAGTATTCGTTTCCTATGCCAATGCGCATCGCGAACCAAACCGAGATGATCTTTTTGCAAATCCGAGCACAAAAGAAGAAACCTTGCATGATTTTGAGGCA
>DLND01000045.1:22437-28928 GCA_002476905.1 Flavobacteriales bacterium UBA7519 | reverse complement strand
AATGCGTATTATATGGATTACCAAAATCAGTTGGTTTTGTCAGGTAGAATCAACAATGTTGGTGAATTCATTCGTCAGAATGTGGACAAAAGTTATAGATTAGGAATTGAACTTTCTGCCCAAAGCAGACTTTCTGATAAAATTCAATTAGGAGCTAATTTATCTTTGAGTCAGAATAAGATTAAGGAAATCAACTCGGTTCAAAACAATACAGATGTTGTTTTGAAAGATTCTGATATCTCTTTTTCGCCTAACATCATTGCGAACGGAAATGTGGTTTACTCGCCATTCAAAAATTTCAATCTTGGTGTTACTGCGCAATATGTGGGAAAACAATATTTGGATAATTTAGAAACTGCTGATAATCAATTAAAGGATTACTTAGTTCCAGATTTTAATATGTCATACAAGTTGCCTTTTCAGAAACAAGATGTGACTTTGAGGTTCTTGTTAAATAATTTCACAGATACTAAGTATGTCAACAACGGTTTTAGTGGACCATATTATTTCGCGCAAGCCGGAATTAACTTCCTTTTTGGGGTTTCTTTGAAGTTAAAATAAAAATATTTGATTTGATAATCAATTAGTTGTGAGTTTTTAAGGTCTATTTCGTAAATTTCTATTTGTTAACTTAAAATTAATATTAAATTTACAATAATTTCAAGTACGTGAATTATGTACATTGAAATTGTATATAGACCTTAAAAATTTACATCAATGAAAAAAATCTATTCTTTAGCATTTGCGGCTTTTGCAAGTGTTGCACTTTCTGCACAATTAACTTATACCGTAACGAACGGTGTTTACAAATTAACTTACGGAAAATCAGGAGACTGGAGTTTCTACAATCCGCAAAGTAATCCAACATTCTATGTTCACGTTTGGTCTGCACAGTCAGATGGGGATAATAACAAAGGAAACTTCGACGATTCTTGGAATAACTCAAACACCACGATGAACTGGGATGCTACAGAAAATGCCTACGTTGGAACTATTGACCTTAATTCCAAGTTCTTTACCGGTTCAAACTCTACGATGCCACAGGGAACTGTAGTGCAAAGAATTGGTATTGTTTTTAAAAACAAATCGAATGGAGCCGATTTTCAATCTGTCGACAGAGATCTTGAAGGACCAACAACACTTACAACATTGGCTGTTTCAGAATCTAACGGGAAAGCAAAATCTCAAGTGGCTGCCGGAAAGTTATTTACTTCTGCAAAAGGAAATCTAGACTTAACAGTTTATGATTTCGGAGGAAAAGTAATAAAGACCTTAAAAACAAATGCAAATGGAAATCCAATTGACTTAAATCTTTCTCAGAAAGGTTTCTATCTTGTGAAGATTTCCGGCAACAACGTTTCAGAAGTTGTAAAGTTTGCATATTAACACTTTAATTAATTCATACCAAATCAGAAGGTTGCTGTAAAAAGCAGCCTTTTATATTTTCTATAACATCAAAAATTATGTAGTTTTGTGGCGATGAATTTTGAATATCTTTTATATCAATATCTTCTGAAGCATAATAGAGCAGAAGTTCCGGAGTTTGGTGTTTTCGAACTTACCAAAGAATCTGCAAAAATTGATGCAGAAAATTCTATTATTATTCCTCCGAAAGAGATTGTAACTTTCGAATATAATCCGTCTGGTTACGACACTCAGTTAGCAAAACATATTGCTGATGAAACCAACACGAATATTTTTATCGTTCAAAAGAATCTTAAAAATGAAGTGGCAAAATGGTTTCAGAAATTACAGACTGAAAACGTTCTGAATCTTGAAAATCTTGGTCAATATCAATTAAACGAAGATAACAAAGTTGTTAAGGTAACAAATAATGATGAAGATGTTTTTGGTTTTGAAAAAGTAGATTTGCAACATCTTAAAACTCTAAAATCAAAAAATAATTTTATAGAAGATTACAGTTTAAATAAAAATGTGATCTGGACTTTTGTGAGTCTCATTATAGTTGGGACTTCGGCACTTTTTCTTTTCGGAAATCAGGAATTCATATTCGGAAAATCATCAAATATCCCGACAAAACAAATTGTCAAAACAGTTGAGAAACCAAAAGTTTTGGTTGCTCCCAAACAAGATTCTATAAAAACAGATAGTATAAAACCTACAACTAATGCAAAAATCCAAAAAACCAATAGATAGCCTTACGGTAATGACGAACATCGTCTTGCCCAACGAAACCAATTCATTAAGAAATCTTTTCGGAGGCGAATTGTTGGCGAGAATGGATAGAGCTGGGGCTATTTCTGCTACAAAACATTCAGAAAAAAGAGTTGTTACAGCTTCTGTAAATCACGTGTCGTTCGATAATCCTATTCCAGAAGGTGGGATTGTGGTGGTAGAAGCCAAAGTCTCCCGTGCTTTTTCTACATCGATGGAGGTGTATGTGGATGTTTGGGAAGATGATCCAATTAATCAGAGAAAAATTCACACCAATAGTGGGATTTACACATTTGTGGCCATTGATGAAAACGGAAAACCTGCAAAAGTTCCCGAACTAGAACCAGAAACAGACTTGGAAATCGAAAGATTTGCCGCTGCAAAAAGAAGAAAAGAATTATCATTAATCCTTTCCGGAAAAATGAAACCAACAGATTCTATAGAACTCAAAAAGTTATTCTTAGGAGAATAATTATTAATACAAATAAGAAACGGGCTTAAGCTCGTTTTTTTTGAGTTTTACACATCTCAGACTGTGATCAAAATAATTAATCCAAAGTCTAATATCTGATATCTAAAGTCTAATATCTAAATTATGAAAATCCTTCAACTCGATAAAAATCATCCATTAATCTCCGAACAATTGACAGCAAAAGGTTTTCTTGTAGAAGAAGACCATTCTTCGACCTATGATGAGGTTTTGGAAAAAATCATTGATTATCAAGGAATCATTATCCGAAGTAGAATTCCATTAGACAAAAATTTTCTGACTAAGGTTTCTCATCTCAAATTCATTGCGAGAGTAGGAGCGGGAATGGAAAATATTGATATCGAAACTGCCGAAAAATTTGGAATCAAACTGATTAATTCACCCGAAGGAAACCGAGATTCTGTTGCTGAACACGTGGTTGGGATGTTGTTGATTCTGATGAACAGATTATTCATTGCGTCTAATGAAGTGAAAAACGGAATCTGGAAACGAGAAGAAAATCGTGGTGATGAATTGCTTGGGAAAACTTTCGGAATCATCGGTTACGGCAATATGGGAAAAGCCACGGCAAAAAGACTTTCAGGTTTTGGGGTCGAGGTTATTTTCCACGATATTTTACCTAATCTTTCCGATGAATTTGCAACGCAGGTTTCTTTGGAAGAGCTTCAAAAAAGAGCGGATATTTTAAGTCTTCATATTCCTTTGACTTCGGAAACGCATTATTTGGTTGATGAAGAATTCATTTCAAAAATGGAAAAGAATTTCTATTTCGTCAACACAGCTCGAGGGAAAAATTTAAAAACTAAAGCTTTAGTAAAAGCAATTGAGTCGGGGAAAGTTTTAGGTGCTTGTCTGGATGTTTTGGAATATGAAAAATCATCTTTTGAAAATTTGGAAATAGAAAATCAAGATTTAAAATATTTATTAGATTCTGAAAAAGTGATTGTTACGCCACATATTGGAGGGTGGACGCATCAGAGTAAAGAAAAATTGGCTCAGGTAATTGTTGATAAAATCCTTGCTGATTTTAGAAATTAAGTCTCAAAAAATTCTCCACATTTAACAATTCTTAAGAAAATTGGTATCTTCTAAAGACTCATTTTATGTTAACTTGCGAGCCTTAACGAAGTTTGGATAACAATGAATTTTAGAAAAATAATTACAGTCAGTTTAGCGGTTGCAACCATCATTTCCTGCAAAAAACAAAAAGAAGAAAAAACAGAAATCTACCAATCCAAACTTCCCAATTACAGCAATGTTGATTTATCCAAAGTATTTACTCCTGCAGAATCTACTTTAGAAAATGAGTCCACGATTCTTCCTCTCATCAATAATTATTATCAAAAAGTTTGGGAACAAGGTGATCTAAGCGGTGGAATTCTTGTTGCGAAAGGTGATAAAATTATCTTCGAAAAATACCGAGGTTTTGGCAGAGAAGGCAAACAAATGCCGATTGATGCGAATACGCCACTTCACGTCGCTTCGGTTAGCAAGACGATGACAGCAATGGCTGTTTTGAAATTGGTAGAAGCAGGAAAACTGAAAATGGAAGATGACTTGACTAAGTTTTTTCCAAAGTTTCCTTACAAAGAAATCACGGTTTTCAGTCTGTTGTCCCAAAGAAGCGGCCTTCCAAAATATGAACATTTTGACCAAAGTATAAAACCAGCTCCCGAAGAACTGAAGAAAGATTTCATCTCAAATCAGGATGTTTTGGATATGTTGATTAAATACAAACCAGAATTGGCGAGACTTTCCAACACAGGATTTATGTATTGCAACACCAATTTTGCGCTTCTGGCGTTGATTGTTGAGAAAGTTACTGCAACACCTTTTCCGGAAGCGATGCAGGAGATTGTTTTCAAACCGCTGAAAATGAATCATACGTTTATATTCCAGAAAAAAGATATTCCAATAGCGTCGCAATCGTTTTACAGCGGTTATAGATTATATCCTTTGGCGAATCTGGATTTGATTTATGGCGATAAAAATGTATATACAACACCGAGAGATTTGCTTAACTTTTCGATTGCACTATATTCCAAAGATTTCCTGAAGCCGGATTTGGCCAATAAAATTTTCGAACCTTATAGTAACGAGAAAAAAGGAATTAATAATTATGGTCTTGGGTTCCGTATGAAGGAATTTGATAATGGAGAAAAATTAACTTATCACAATGGTTGGTGGCACGGGACCAATTCGGTTTTTGCGCATCTTCTGAAATCTAAAGTTACTATAGTTGCCATTGGAAATAAGTATTCACAAAGGGTATATTCCGCATTGTCATTATCAGGATTATTTGAAAATTTCCCTTTCGAAATGGAAAAGTTCAACAAAACGATGAATCCTAAAGGTCCTTCTGGAGAAAGTGATTCTGTTAATGTGAATGCCGGAGAATAAATAACCACACAACTTAACAGTAGAAATATAAAAATATTATAAAAATAATTAATTGATTATCAGAGCTTTAATAATTATTAAGGTTCTTTTTTTATTTTTGATGTAATAATTTGTAATTCCAAAATGTCTTACTTTTAAACAACCAAGAAACGATGAGGTTTAAAGATTAAAAGCTTTTAACCTCAAACATTAACCTGAATCTATGACTCAAGACAACTTTAAACAAACGGTCTACATACTCAAAGATGAGATGTACCGTTTTGCGAAAAAGTTTTTAATGAGCGCAGATGAAGCCGAAGATGTTGTAATGGATTTGATGATGAAGTTCTGGCAAAAGAAAAATGAATTAATGGTTGTAGAAAATCTGAAAAGTTTTGCGCTGCGAAGTGTGAAAAACGAATGTCTGAACCGCTTGAAACACCACGAAGTGAAGTTGGGATTTGCAAGCCAGACAAGGCATCAGTCAGAACTTTATCAGATAGAAACCAATAATATGAGAGAGCAGATTTTGGGATTCATCAACCATCTGCCCGAGAAACAAAAAATGGTCATTCACTTGAAAGATGTCGAGGAATATGAGATTTCGGAGATTTCGGAAATTATGGAGATGGAGGAAAACGCAGTCCGCGTGAACCTGATGAGAGCCAGACAAAAAGTGAAAGAATCAATTAACAAACTTTATGAATATGAAAACAGACAGATACAAGGATTGGGAATCTAGATTCTTCGAAGGTGAAGAGCTTACGCCGGAAGAACATCTGTTTCTCAAAAACGAAAGCGATAATCCTTATTTTTCTTTTCTGAATGAAGAGAAACAGGATAAATTGGATATAAGCTTCGAGGATTTCTTGAAGAGAACTGAAGAGCCAAAAATAGTTCCGCTTCCAATTGTAAAAAGGAAATCTTATACACAATATTGGATAGCTGCTAGTTTGGTTCTGTTAATGGGAATCAGTGGCTTTTGGATGTTCAATAATCCTGAAAATATAGCACCACAAGTGGCTAATCATATTGTAAAACCTAAAAAAGTTGAAACGCGAAAAACTACTCCAGTTGAAGAAACTCAGACTCAACAACCAGTTTTAGCTCAGCAAGATGTACAGCCAGAAAAGCCAGAAATAGAGAATAAAAATACAGTTGATAATCAACAATCAACAACACAATTGGCGCATCATCAGCCGAAACAAATTAAAACTGATTATCAAACCCAAAATCAAGTAAACTCAGATTCAGATTATAATCCGAATTATGTTATCATCAATGGAAAACCAATCTACAACGAGCAGGAAGCTATTGCTATAACAGAGGATACATTTAATTATTTTGCAAGTAACGTTACCCAAACCATAAATCACGCAGAATCTGCCCAAAATCAAACTGTTGATTTTTATAAGATTCTTAATTTTTAACATTAATTAAAATCGCT
>DLND01000045.1:0-22357 GCA_002476905.1 Flavobacteriales bacterium UBA7519 | reverse complement strand
TAACATTAATTAAAATCGCTGTCAAAGAAAATTCTGAAAATTAGTACTAATAAAATAGCGATTGCATAGACCAAAATTATTATGAAAAAAATATCAATATTCATCGTATTATTTCTTCTGTCCACTAATATTTTCGGACAAACAGAAGAACTTAATAAGCTCTTTGATAAATATCAGGACACAGAAGGTGTGACATCTATCAAGATTGCGAAACCTATGTTTAAATTATTGAATAATCTTAAAATCGATAACGAAGAATTAGGTAAAATACAACCGTTGCTTGCCAAGGTTAATGGACTGAAAATGCTGGTTCTGGAAAAATCCGAAATGTCAAATAATCCCAATATCAATGGCGGGAAAATCGAAAAGGAAATTGCAAATTCTCTCAAAAATATGAAGTATGAAGAGCTGGTAACTGTAAACAGTAAAGATGCGAAGATCAAGTTTATGGCTCAGGATATCACAGCCAATGTGATGGATAATTTGATTCTTAACATTATGTCAGAAGACAGTTCGGTTCTGATGATGCTTGACGGGAAAATCTCTATGGATGATGTGAGCAAAATGATGGAAGAGACCCAAAATGTAACTTCTATTAATCCTGCAAAAACGATTACTTCATCTACTTTTTCTAAAACCAGCACATCCACTCATACCATAACAGATGGTTCTGGAACGGCAACTTTTACCACCACAAATAATTCTGGAGAATCCAATGTTGGAAGTGAGAGAAATGTTCCTGCCTTTAGCGGAATAGAAACTTCTTCCGGAGTAGATGTAGAATTCACTCAAAGTCCAAAGCAAAGTGTGGTTGTAAAAGTAGAGCCAGAAAAACAACAATACATTATCACAGAAGTTGAAAACGGTGTTTTGAAAATCTTTGTAAGAAACAAGGGCGTTAAGAATTTGAATTTCAATAGTCTTAAAGTTATTGTTTCCGGTCCAAAATTATCAAAATTGATTACCAAATCTGGTTCGACTTTCAAAGCAGTAAATCAGGTTAACGAAACTACTTTTGCCGCAAGTTGTTCATCTGGGTCACAAGTTTCAGGTGACTTTAAAATCTCTACAAATACAGCATTGGATGTTTCTTCCGGTGTAAGTGTAAAAATGAATCTGGAAACCAAATCTCTGGCGTTGGAAGCAAGCAGCGGAAGCTCAATCAAATTATCAGGGAAAGCAGATTCTGGAGTTTACAGCGCAAGCAGCGGAAGTTCTATCTCAGCAGGTGATTTTGTAACCAAATCTGCAGTTGTAGATGCTTCTTCCGGCTCAAGTGTGAAAATCAATGCAACCGAAAGTTTAACAGCAAGTGCAACATCTGCCGCGTCTGTACAATACAGAGGGAATCCTTCTAAAGTGACCAAATCTGCCAGCGAAAGAACAGGTTCAACAATTAACTCAATCAACTAAAAACTAAAGCTATGCTACGATTCTTATACATCATTATTTTGACGATTGTCGGTTTTTTTCTTCAGTCGTGTATGGTTTCTCAAAATAAAGTTCACACCGATTTTTTTGACAATCCAGGATTCAAAGAAAATTCGACTTTTGTCAGTATCAATGTTCCTACTTTCTTGGCGAAATCCTATGTAAAAAATGCTTTGAGAGAAGACGGAGAAAGTCAGGAAGTAATAGACTTGGTAAAGAAAATCAGCGATGTAAAAGTTCTGATTGTAGAAAACTCCAAAACACCTGTAAAAGCAGAATTCCAGAAATATTTGACCAAAAATAATTACGAAGAATGGATGTCTTTAAAGCAACAAGGTCAACTAATTAGCATCAATGCACAACAATCAAATGACTTAATAAAGCGAATGATAATCACCGTAAATGATGATAATGATCAAAGTATTTTCGTAGATGTGAAAGGGAAATTTTCTCCGGATGACATCTCAAAAATTATCAATGCTACTGAAAAAAATAAAATCAAAATTCATAGAAACTAAAAACGAAAACCACTACAAATTAGTGGTTTCTGCTTTTTGGTGAATTATCTCCTAAATCTGAAGTATTCTGTCAATTCGTGTTTTTTACCCTTGAGAAATGCAGAAGCCATTTCCATTCCGATGACCGAAAATGTAATGCCGTTACCGCCAAAACCTAACACAAAGTAAGCACTTGGGAAATTGGGATGCTCACCTATATAAGGCAATCCGTCTTTGGTTTCTCCAAAAGTTCCAGCCCAAACAAAATCGGTTCGGAAATTATTTTCAGGAAGATATTTGTCTAGTTTTTTAACTAATTTTTTCTCCTTGTCAAAAAGTAAAGAATCTCGTTTTTGCGCATCAACAAATTCTTCATCTTCGCCACCAATCAGGATTCTATTATCGTCTGTTGTCCGCATATAGATGTAAGGTTCAGCCGTGTTCCAAACCAAAAGGTCGTTCAGTTCCTTGTGACTTTTTTCGTGCTGTTCGCCAACAATTGCGTAGGTTGATAAGAGATTGACGAATTTGTCTTTGATGATTTCTGTACTTTCGAAACCATTGCAAAAAATGATTTTTTTAGCTTTAATCGTGTTTCCGTACTCGGTTGTTGCTGTAACTCCTTTTTTCTTATAATCGAATTTGATAATATCCGTTTTATCAAAAACTTGCAATCCTTTTTTGTGATTGTAATGCAAAATGTCGTGTGCTAAGCAAAACGCATCAATGCTTCCGCCTTGTTCGGAAAGAATTCCGCCAAAAGTATTATCGATTTTAAATTTCTTTTTGATTTCTTCTTTCGACAACCATTTCACAGGAAACTTTGCCGATTTTCTAGCTTCAAATTCTTTTTTTAAATCATCGACATCTTTCTTAAAAGCAGCGAAGTAAAGCGATTGTTTTTTCTTAAAACCACAATCTGATTTGACTTCTTCCGCAATTTTCTGCAAATCATCAATAGAATCGTAACAAGCCCAATAGGCTTTCTCAGCTCCTTTCTTGCCAATCATTTTGGAGAGTTCAAACAACGGAACATCAATCTCGTATTGAAGCATTGATGTTGTGGCGCTTGTACTTCCATTCCCGATTTCGCGACGGTCCACCAAAACCGTTTTGTAGCCGTCTTTTATCATTTGATGGGCAAGAAGAGAACCTGTAATTCCACCTCCGATGATAAGGATTTCAGTTTCAATATTTTCTCGGAGTGATGGATAAGAGTGTTTCAATCCGTCTTTTACTAGCCAAAATGGTTCGGGAGATTTTAGTTTCATAGTTTGATTTTGATTTGATGTTTTGAATCTTATCAAAAAGTAAACCGTTGAAAATTTTTAAATTATTTTAAATGCATAAGAAAATTATGCATATTTTTGTGAGGTATTAATTCTTTGATATGAATAAAAATAGTCTATATAAGGGAACGCTTCAAAATATTATTTTAAAACTACTTTCAAAAGAAGTGAAAATGTATGGTTATCAGATGACACAACGTGCGAAAGAACTCACGGAAGGAGAGCTTGAAATGACAGAAGGTGCGTTGTATCCGCTTTTGCATAAATTGGAAGCAGACGGCATTATTACTTCGGAGATTCAGGAAATCAATGGAAGAAATCGTAAATATTATTTGCTTTCGGATAAAGGCAAGAGGCAGCAAATATTGCAAGAAGTTGAAATGAGAAGTTATTTGTTTAATTTAAAAACTATTTTTGATATATGATTTCTGCTGAACAAAAATTAGAAATTGAGAAGTATTTAATTTCTAAGAAACTTCCTATTGATATTTTGCTTGAAGTGAAAGATCACATTATATCTCAAGTAGAAGAAATCATGAAGGATGAGAATTTGGAATTTCATCTCGCATTTGATAGTGTAAAAAACGCTTGGCAGGATGAACTTGAAATGAAGAGTAATTATTTTTTGAACATTAAGGCTCCCAATTTTGTTTATAGAATAATGGTGGAATCTGATAAAAAAGTTTTAAAAAAATCGTTATGTATTGTTTTGATTATTCAGTTACTTATGGCCATTTTTATCTTAAAAATTTCTAATAAGGAACAATTCAATTGGTTCTATCTGATAATTAATCTAAGTTTATTTATAATTCCGATTTCAATTTTTGTATTTAATTTTCGAAATTTAAATTTTTTTAAAATCAAGAAAAGAACATTGCAATATTCTATCTATCAAAGAAATCTTACTGCTTATAGTGCCTTTATAACTTTTCTAAATTCTACGATTTTTGATTCTAGCAAATCGTCGGAGAGGATTTTTAACTTGTTTCATGGTCAGGATTTAAGTAGCAAAAATTCATGGATATTATTTGTATTAATTTTTATTATGCAAACTATGATGGTTTTTACAAATATCAATTTATTTCAACATTCGAAAACAGTTAATCATATTAGAAAATACATTCCTAATTATAAGTAAAGTTTTACTTTAGAAAAGAACGACGGATATAATTTGGAAATTGAATAATATAAATAAAAACCTCAAAGAAATCTCTGAGGTTTGATTTATAATTTTAAAACAGTTAGTATTAAAAACTGCCAGTCCGGCTACGGACCTACATATTTCTT
This sequence comes from Flavobacteriales bacterium UBA7519, assembly GCA_002476905.1. Lineage (GTDB taxonomy): Bacteria > Bacteroidota > Bacteroidia > Flavobacteriales > Weeksellaceae > Epilithonimonas. The sequence goes on along the minus strand of DLND01000045.1, from coordinate 17,853 downwards.
CTGTACTTTCCGCCCACTTCAAACAAAGCATTGGTAATCTGCCCAAGCGAACAATATTTCACGGCATCCATCATTACCTCAAATAAGTTTTGCTGATTGATTGCGGCGTGTTGTAAAGTTTTCAAAGCTTCTGCAGATTTATCTTCATTAGACTTCTGGAAATTATGAAGCATTTCGATTTGGAATTGCTTTTCTTCCTCAGTCGAACGAATAACTTCTCCTGGACGAACAGTCGGTGAACCGTCTTTTCCAAGGAAGGTATTCACACCGATGATTGGATATTCTCCGGTGTGTTTCAACCATTCGTAATGCATCGATTCTTCCTGAATTTTCGAACGTTGATACATTGTTTCCATCGCGCCTAGAACACCACCTCTTTCTGTAATCCTGTCGAATTCTGCATAAACAGCTTCTTCCACCAAATCCGTCAGTTCTTCAATGATAAATGAACCCTGAAGCGGATTTTCGTTTTTCGCTAAACCTAATTCTTTATTGATAATCAACTGAATTGCCATTGCTCTTCTTACGGATTGCTCAGTCGGAGTTGTAATTGCCTCGTCATAAGCGTTTGTGTGCAATGAATTACAGTTATCATAAATTGCATACAATGCCTGTAACGTCGTTCTGATGTCATTAAAATCAATTTCCTGAGCGTGAAGTGAACGTCCTGAAGTTTGAATGTGATATTTCAACATCTGGCTTCTTTCGTCTGCTCCGTATTTCAGTTTCATTGCTTTTGCCCAGATTCTTCTTGCGACACGTCCGATTACCGAATATTCAGGGTCGATTCCGTTGGAGAAGAAGAATGATAAGTTGGGTGCAAAGTCATTGATGTCCATTCCTCTTGACAAATAATATTCCACATAAGTGAAACCGTTTGCCAATGTAAATGCTAACTGAGAAACCGGATTGGCTCCTGCTTCCGCGATGTGATATCCTGAAATAGAAACAGAGTAAAAGTTTCTAACTTTTTCTTTGATGAAATATTCCTGAACGTCACCCATCAATCTCAAAGCAAATTCAGTAGAGAAAATACAGGTATTCTGAGCCTGATCTTCCTTCAAAATATCTGCCTGAACGGTTCCACGAACGGTTGCGATAGTTTTAGCTTTAATTTCCGCATAAACATCAGCAGGAATAACTTCATCTCCTGTGATTCCTAATAGTTTTAAACCTAAGCCATTGTTGGAAGGTGGCAATTCTCCGTTATATTTCGGTCTTTCTAATCCTTTATCGTCGAATTTGGCTTTTAAAATAGCTTCAACCTTTGATTGTAAACCATTGTCAGCAATATATTTTTCAACATTTTGGTCGATTGCAGCGTTCATAAAGAAAGCTAACAACATCGGAGCCGGACCGTTGATCGTCATTGAAACGGATGTCAATGCATTCACCAAATCAAAACCTGAATATAGTTTTTTAGCATCATCCAAAGTAGCAATCGAAACTCCCGCATTTCCAATTTTACCGTAAATATCCGGTGGTAAAGCTGGGTCTTGCCCGTAAAGAGTTACCGAGTCGAAAGCCGTAGATAAACGTTTTGCAGGCATTTCCGCAGAAACGTAGTGGAATCTTCTGTTGGTTCTTTCAGGACCTCCTTCTCCGGCAAACATTCTCGTTGGGTCTTCACCTGTTCTTTTGAAAGGGTAAATTCCTGCTGTATAAGGGAAGCTCCCCGGAAGGTTTTCCTGACCTTTCCATTTAATTAAATCACCCCAATCGTTACATTTTGGTAACGCGATTTTCGGAATTCTTAAATGAGATAAAGATTCTGTTGAGGTTTCAACTTTAATTTCTTTTCCTCTTACGAAATAAGAATAAAACTCTTCGTGGAAAGCTTTTTTCGTATCGTCCCAAGTTTTTAAGAAATCAATATTTTCCTGTTGAAGTTCTTTTTCGGCTTTTTGATATTCAGCGTCCAAAGTTTCGTTTGAAATGATTTTTTTAACGCCGTCAATATGATACATTGTTCTCGCTAATTCAGCCTGTTTTTCAACGTTTGCGTCATAACTTCTGTTGTTTTCAACGATTTCAGATAAATAACGAACTCTTTTTGGAGGAATGATCGTTACTTCGTCTGTAATTTCCTGTTCAACAAATGTTTTTAAGTTTAAACCAGCAAATTTATCGTTGACTTTAGAAACGAGTCGGTTGTATAATTCGGTCGTTCCGTGGTCGTTGAACTGAGAGGCTTTTGTAGCATACACCGGCATTTCATCCAATGGCTGTTCCCACAATAAATGGTTTCTTTGGAACTGTTTTCTTACGGCTTGAAGTGCATCAAGAGCGCCTCTTTTATCTGATTTATTTAAAGCCACCAAATCTGCATAATCCAACATATCGATTTTTTCCAACTGTGTAGAAGCTCCGTATTCAGGCGTCATTACATACATTGAAACATCAGCAAAATCCGAAACTTCTGAACCTGACTGTCCGATACCTGAAGTTTCCAGAATGATAACATCTGGATGAGCTAATTTCAACACATTCAAAGCAGAATGAATAAACGGAGAAACCGAAACGTTGTTTTCTCTCGTCGCCATCGAACGCATATAAACTCGAGGGTCATTAATCGCGTTCATACGAATTCTGTCACCCAAAAGTGCACCTCCAGTTTTCTTTTTCGAAGGGTCAATCGAGATAATCGCAATTTTTTTGTCGGTATTTGAACGTAAAAAACGTCTTACCAATTCGTCTGTTAGAGAAGATTTTCCCGCTCCACCTGTACCTGTGATACCGATGATTGGGATATTTAAATCTTTTGATTTTTCGTCAATCGCCTTTACTAATTCAGGCTTTTCTTCTGAAAAGTTTTCAACTGCTGAAATGATTTTTGCAATGCTTGTAGAATTTTCAAAACTAATTGAATCTAAATCACCTGCTTCTACTTCTTTTCCTGTTGCGAAATCCGATTTTTTTACCAAATCGTCGATCATTCCCTGTAAACCAAGTTCACGGCCGTCGTCAGGAGAATAAATTCTGTCGATCCCATAAGCCATAATATCTTCGATTTCTTCCGGCAGAATTACACCGCCACCGCCGCCAAAAATCTTGATCTGCGAAGAATTTTTTTCTCTTAAAAGATCGTAAATGTATTTGAAATACTCGTTGTGACCGCCTTGATAGGAAGTTAGGGCAATCGCGTTGGCATCTTCCTGAATCGCTGTATTTACAACTTCCTCTGCGGATTTGTCGTGACCAAGGTGAATGACTTCGCACCCCGTTCCCTGAATGACACGGCGCATAATATTAATCGCAGCATCGTGACCGTCGAATAGTGACGCAGCGGTTACAATTCTTACTTTATTTTTAGGCGTATATTTAGTGTTTTCCATATTAATAATGATAGCTTTCAAATTTAATATTTTTTAGAAACTATCAAAATCTGGAAGTATTTTTATTTTACGGAAAGTGTATTAAAGGAATTATTGTTTGATAAACTTAAAGTTTTTATTGCCTTCCTGTGTTTTGATAATCAGCATATAAACGCCGCTTGGGAGTTTGGAAACGTCGATTCTGGATTTGGATTCTGATAACATTTGTTTTCCACTCAAATCGTAAATGTGGACTTTCTGAATGTCATATTTTGTACTTACAATATTCAAAAATTCGGAAGTTGGATTTGGGTAGATGTTGAAGTATTTAGCAGATTCTTCGGTGCCTAAGACTTTAACCAAAGAAATCGGTTCTCTGAAAAGTGACAAATCAAAAACGACAGAATTGTCTAAGACGGAATAAGTGTAAGCCTCCGCAGTGTAAGTGGCATAATCTGACTCTTCCACACTTGCGAAGTTGAGGTCTGCAGTGGTTGTAGTGGTTTTTTGATCCAGATTTTTGTACCAAGTGAAAGTGTAATCGCTGCCGGATAAGGATTGATCTAATTTCGCTGGTTGACCAATTGTACCTAAAACTTCTTTCAAACCATCGTAACGCTGAGGCGAGTAATCTAAATCGGTTTGCACATTATAATCAGTAACATAATTGGAAAGTTGTGCCTTGTTGAACCTATTATTGCTAAGATGCGTAATAGGCGGAAGTCTATCGTTTAGATCACCTGAAAGCTGATTGCTGTTGAGGTTTAGCATCAATAATTGTGGCATTCCTAAAAATTCTGATGGAATATTACCAGTGAGCAAATTATTGTTTAGAAATAGTTGTTGAAGGTTTGGTAAGCCTGTCAACAGAGAAACTCCGCCAGAAATCTTATTTCTTCCAAGATTAAGCGTTTGCAATTTTTTGAGTTGAGGAATCTGAGAGGGAATCTGAGCTAACTGATTGTTTTCCAAAGAAAGCCACACAAGATTGGTCAAATTTGATAATCCTGACGTTGTCTGTTCTGTGAGTGCGTTATTGCTTAAATTAAGACTTGTCAGTTGCGTCAATTGAGAAACCTGAGTTGGGATTTGAGTTAATTGTAATCCTGATAATGAGAGATTTGTCAATTTAGGATGATTTGCAATATTTCCAAAAGCATTGGCTGGGATTGGATTATTATCAAGAATCAAAGTTTCTAGATTGGTGAAAGCTGTGATTTTTGCAGGAATATTAATCAATCCTAAATCTGAAAGATTCAACGTTTTGATATTGTTGAAGTTCTGCAGCAAACCGTTGACATTCGGAATCGTAAACAGATTTCCTCCCAAAGCCAAATCATCTACATTGAAAAGTCCTGTTAAAGATTGGGTTGGATCTCCTGTCAATCTATTATTGCTAATATCCAATTTTGTCAACAAACTAAGGGAAGAAATTCCCGCAGCCATATCTCCAGAAAGTTGATTATTACTAAGGTCTAGTTTTGTAAGTTTAGGAAATGATGTTAAATTGGAGGGAAAATTACCTTTAAGCGCATTGCCGGAAAGATTAAGCTCTGTAACCGCTCCATTTTTTACGGAAATACCAAACCAGTTGCGTGGATCTTTGTCGAGATCCCAGGTTCTGTTCCAGTTTTCACCATTTGTAGCATTGTATATGGTGATTAATGCATTTCTTTCCGAATTCGGAATGCTCCATTGGGAGAACGCGAAATTGGAAATTAACAAAAAGAGTAATATTTTTTTCAAATCTGTGCAAAATTAAGACGCAAATATAATAGTTAATAGAATCTCTTGCATTATATTGTAAAAAATTAATGATTATTTTCGTGCAAAAATTATTTAGGATGTATAGATATTTATATTTTTTTGCTGGTGTATTTACGTTAATTTTAGGTTTCTCTTTTTACCTTTCGTACTCTAATCTTTCAGGGCATCAGTTCATTTACCCGCTCGATGATGCTTATATTCATCTTGCACTTTCAAGAAATGTTGCTGAAAATGGGATTTGGGGGATTAATCCCAATAGTTTTGATAGCGCGTCCTCTTCCATCCTTTATACTTTATTACTTAGCTTACTTATCAAAATTTTTGGTGATAATGTTTACTATCCGTTATTTATCAATATTATTTGTGGGTATGTGTCCCTATACTATATTTTCAGATACTTTTATGATTACTTTGGAAAGAATGAGCTTCTGTTGGGGCTTTCGCTTTTTATCTTTTCTTGTCAAATGAATTTCATGGTGTTGATAGGAATGGAACAAACGCTTCATATTTTGCTCACGGTCACAATGATTTATTATCTGACTGGTAGTTTGAGATTAGGATTCACCAAGAAACAAGTTTTGAAATTGCTGTTATGCACAGCTTTATTAGGAACGGTAAGGTTCGAAAGCATGTTCTTTATCGTTATTTTGTCTCTTCTGTTAGTATTAAGAAAAAACTGGAAAATTGCGTTAGGTGTATTTTTTGTTGGCTTTCTTCCCATTTTATTGTTTGGCATTTATTCCATAGAACACGGAGGTTATTTTTTTCCTAATTCTCTTTTAATGAAAGGTAATTATCCCGAATCAAATTTTTTCTTTAGTCTTTGGACTATTTTTAAAAATGGAATTTTATTAAATATTTCTTTTTACAAGTTATTTTTAGCACCGCTGGTTATAGTAGTGTTTTATTTTCTGTCCAAATATAAAATTACGGAGTGGTATAAAATTGTTCTTAACGAAACTGTTTCCCTTACTGTTGTTGGTACGGTAATTTTACATAGTTTATTTGCAGTAATACGTTACCGTTATGAAAATTATTTAATGGCCGCTGTAATTATGGTTACGGTACCTATGATCACTTATTTTTATTCTAAGTTTAATGTTGGTAAAACCAATCTGACTTATAAAAAAATTATGGTAATGGCATTTTCCATAATGATTTTTTATTCCTTTTATACTACAACAGTAAATTATAAGGTAATAAAATATGCTTCCAAGAATATTGAAGAACAACAAATAGAAATGTCTAGACTACTTGGGCGATTTTATAAAAATCAGAATGTTGTGGTTAATGACATAGGTGCAATAGCATATTTTTCTAATGTTAAGATTTATGATATTGCAGGTCTTGCTACTACTGATGTAGCGGGATATTATTATAAAAATAAAGATTTAGATCCAGAAATTTTTAATAAAAAATACCATAATTATATGGCAAGTCAGATATTACAAAAACAATGTAGTGTAGCTGTGATTTATCCAAAATGGTTTCCTGATGGAATTCCGAAATCTTGGATACCAATTGCATCTTGGACCATTGAAAAGAAAATGGGGGTGGCAAATCAGACGGTTGTTTGGTATGCAATGAATCAAAAGGAAGCAGAAACATTACTTAAAAACCTAAAAATATTTGACCTTAATAAAAATGTGACTCAGCATTTTTTATATTAATTAATAAAAAATTCCGGTAGAGAGCCGGAATTTTTATTGATTGTGATTTTTATTTACCAAGATACGAATTATACATCCATACTTCTTTTTCCTGCTCGGTAATATAGTCACTCATTTGGGAGTTTGTACCTTCGTCGCCAGCTTCCTCAGTAATGTCCAGAAGTTCTCTTTGTAAATCGATAACTACTTTGTAAGAATTTAGAATAATTTCTACACTTTTGTTTCCGTCGGTCACCTCTTTACTCTCTTTAATAGTAGAAACAGCCAGATAATCTGAATAATTATGAGCGGGAGTAGCACCTAGAGTTAAAATTCTTTCGGCTATTTCATCAATTTTAAGCACGAGATTATTATATAATTCCTCAAATTTCGGATGAAGAGTAAAGAACTGTTCTCCTTTGATGTTCCAATGCGACCCTCTTGTGTTTTGATAGAAAACGGAGTAGTTAGCTAAAAGTACGTTGAGTTTTTCTGAGATTTTTTTGCAATCGGCTTCTTTCAGTCCGATTAGTGCTGCATTTTTCATAATTTATTAATGTTTAGATTGATACAAAATTAATGGTATTTTATTTAAGTCAAACCTTATCTCTATAGTTTTAAACTATCCTGTATAGTGAGATTATATCTTTTATATCAATGAAAATGCCACAATGAGATAAAAAAAGATTTTATTAATTCTAATATTTATTCCTAACTGCTTGTAGATTAAAAAATTATTTATATTTTTGCACCCTAAAATAAAAAGCAATTAAATGCCTACTATTCAACAATTAGTAAGAAAAGGAAGAGCCACGCTTGCCAAGAAGAGCAAATCGGCTGCCCTTGATTCTTGTCCACAAAGACGAGGTGTATGTACGAGAGTATATACTACCACTCCTAAGAAACCTAACTCTGCACTTAGAAAAGTAGCAAGGGTAAGACTTTCTAACGGTAAAGAAGTCAACGCTTATATCCCGGGCGAAGGACATAATCTTCAAGAGCACTCGATAGTATTGGTAAGAGGCGGAAGGGTGAAAGACCTACCGGGAGTACGTTACCACATCGTAAGAGGTGCATTGGACACTGCAGGTGTAAATGGAAGAACTCAGAGAAGATCTAAGTACGGTGCTAAGAGACCTAAACCAGGACAAGCTGCTGCAGCGCCTGCAAAAGGTAAGAAAAAATAATCATTAAATAAGGTACAGAAACAATGAGAAAGACGAAAGCGAAAAAAAGACCGTTGTTACCAGATCCAAAGTTTAATGATCAATTGGTAACAAGATTCGTAAACAACCTAATGCTTGACGGTAAGAAGTCAATCGCATTCAAGATTTTCTATGATGCATTGGATATCGTAGAAACTAAAAAAGGAGATACTGAAAAAACTTCACTTGAAATCTGGAAAGATGCATTAACTAACGTAATGCCTCACGTAGAAGTACGTTCTAGAAGAGTAGGTGGAGCTAACTTCCAGATTCCTATGCCAATCAGAGCGGATAGAAAAATTTCTATGGCAATGAAATGGTTAATCAAATATTCTAAAGCTAGAAATGATAAGTCTATGGCTTTGAAACTGGCTAACGAAGTAGTAGCTGCTTCAAGAGAAGAAGGTGCTGCTTTCAAAAAGAAATCTGATACTCACAAAATGGCGGAAGCTAACAAGGCTTTCTCACACTTCAAATTCTAATTAGAAATGAGTAGAGATCTTAAATTTACAAGAAATATTGGTATTGCTGCGCACATTGATGCTGGTAAAACTACGACGACTGAAAGGATTTTGTTCTATACAGGTGTAAACCACAAAATTGGAGAGGTTCACGATGGTGCTTCTACAATGGACTGGATGGAGCAGGAAGCAGAAAGAGGTATTACTATTACTTCTGCTGCAACGACTTGTTCTTGGAACTTTCCAACAGATCAGGGGAAAAAATTACCTGAAACAAAAGCTTACCATTTCAACATCATTGATACACCGGGACACGTTGACTTCACAGTAGAAGTAAACAGATCTTTGAGAGTATTGGATGGATTGGTATTCCTTTTCTCTGCCGTAGACGGTGTAGAGCCTCAGTCTGAAACCAACTGGAGATTGGCTGACAACTACAAAGTAGCGAGAATGGGATTCGTAAACAAAATGGACAGACAAGGTGCTGACTTCTTGAACGTTGTAAAACAAGTAAAAGAAATGTTAGGATCCAATGCAGTTCCAATCGTTTTACCAATCGGTGCTGAAGAAGATTTCAAAGGGGTTGTTGACTTAATCAAAAACAGAGCAATCATCTGGGATGAAGCTGGTCAAGGTGCTACTTATGAAGTAGTTCCAATTCCGGAAGATATGAAGGATGAAGTTCTAGAATATAGAGAGAAATTAGTAGAAGCTGTAGCTGACTATGACGAAACTTTGATGGAGAAATTCTTCGAAGATCCAGATTCAATTTCTGAAGAGGAAATCAACGAAGCTCTTAGAAAAGCGACTATCGATCTTTCTATTATCCCAATGACTTGTGGTTCTTCTTTCAAGAACAAAGGAGTACAGTTTATGTTGGATGCTGTTTGTAAATATCTTCCTTCTCCACTGGATAAGGACAATATCAAAGGAACAGACCCAAGAACTGACGCTGAGATCGAAAGAAAACCATCTGTAGATGAGCCTTTCGCTGCATTAGCTTTCAAAATTGCTACTGACCCTTTCGTAGGTAGATTAGCATTCTTCAGAGCTTATTCAGGGAGATTAGATGCTGGTTCTTATGTTTTGAACACAAGATCTGGAAACAAAGAAAGAATTTCCAGAATCTATCAGATGCACGCTAACAAGCAAAATCCGGTTGAATATATTGAAGCTGGAGATATTGGTGCTGCTGTAGGATTTAAAGATATCAAAACAGGAGATACATTATCTGATGAAAAGAACCCAATCGTTCTAGAGTCTATGATCTTCCCAGATCCAGTAATCGGTATCGCTGTTGAGCCTAAGACTAAAGCTGACCAGGATAAAATGGGTAACGCTCTAGCTAAATTAGCTGAAGAAGATCCTACTTTCCAGGTTAAGACTGATGAGGCTTCTGGACAAACTATTATCTCTGGTATGGGTGAGCTTCACTTGGATATCATCGTAGACCGTATGAGAAGAGAGTTTAAAGTAGAAGTTAACCAAGGTCAACCTCAGGTAGAATACAAAGAAGCACTTACACAAACTGCTAACCATAGAGAAGTTTACAAAAAACAATCCGGTGGTCGTGGTAAATTTGCGGATATCGTATTCACCATTGGTCCGGCTGACGAAGGTAAAACAGGTCTTGAATTCATCAACGAAATCAAAGGTGGTAACATTCCAAAAGAATTTATCCCTTCTGTTGAGAAAGGATTCAGAGAGGCTATGAAGAATGGTCCTTTGGCTGGATTTGAGGTTGAATCAATGAAAATTGTTTTGAAGGATGGATCTTTCCACGCGGTTGACTCTGATCAGTTATCTTTCGAATTAGCTGCTAAAATGGGATTCAAAGAATCTGGTAGAGCTGCTAAGGCTGTTATTATGGAGCCGATTATGAAACTGGAAGTTGTAACTCCGGAAGAATATATGGGTGATATCGTAGGTGACCTTAACAGAAGAAGAGGTACTGTAAACGGTATGGATGATAGAAACAACGCTAAAGTAATCAAAGCTTTCGTTCCACTATCTGAAATGTTTGGTTATGTAACTTCTCTTAGAACTTTATCTTCAGGTAGAGCAACATCTTCTATGGAATTCGAGAAATACGAAGCTGCTCCTACGAACGTTGCTGAAGATGTAATCGCTAAGGCAAAAGGTTAATATTTAAATTAGATTAAAATGTCACAAAGAATCAGAATAAAACTTAAATCTTACGATTACAACTTGGTAGATAAATCTGCAGAGAAAATCGTAAAAACGGTAAAGGCGACTGGTGCTGTTGTAAACGGACCAATCCCATTGCCAACGAACAAGAGAATCTTCACTGTATTGAGATCTCCGCACGTAAACAAGAAAGCTAGAGAACAATTCCAATTATCAGCTCACAAAAGACTGATGGATATCTACTCTTCTTCTTCTAAAACTGTAGATGCTCTAATGAAATTAGAACTTCCTTCAGGTGTAGACGTAGAAATTAAAGTGTGATTTTAGCATTTGTCTTGTAGCCAATAGTTATCAGACAAAAACGAGCACTTTGCTATGATAATTATCCCTTTTCGAAAGAAGAGGGATTTTTTTATTATGTAGTTAAGAAGCTGATAAGATAGTGATAGGCATCTATGTCCGAAGACTATTAGTCTCTATATAATTAATTAAGCTGCATTTTCAGAGACGCAATAATAAATACTAGGGTTGGGAAAATCGTAATCTTATTGACGGACAAGAGATAATTTCTTGTTTCCATCTTAATTGCAAGTTGGGATTAGAGTTTCTGCGATTGGAAATATTTTCTATGCGGTAAAACCAGCAATGGTACTTCAACTCAGGCTGTAGATGATGTTAATAACAGAATATCAGTAAAAGTATATCCAAATCCGGTAAGGAACGTTTTGAATGTGTCCGCTGTCGCTGTTAAAGCTTCACGTGAAATATTCAACTGAGCAGAACACATTGTTTCAAGAGGAACTAATACCAAATTTGTAAAAGATTAGTAATTAAATTTTAATAACTTTGAGACCTCTACCACAGAAGTCTTAATTTTTAAATCTTTGAGATATAAAAGATGAAAAGTAAAAATTTTTTCGAAAGATTCGCAAATTCGGCTACCAAATTCACCGGGAGTTCAGCAGCATTTATTATTGCCACATTGATTGTAATCATCTGGGCGGTCACAGGTCCGGTTTTTAATTATTCCGAAACTTGGCAACTGGTGATTAATACCGGGACAACCATTATTACCTTTCTTATGGTCTTTCTTATTCAGAAAGCTCAGAATAAAGATTCGAAAGCTATCCAGATCAAGTTGAACGAGCTTATAGCTTCCAATGAAAAAGCAAGCAATAGGATTGTAGATATTGAAGATCTTACCGAAAAAGAACTGGATCAGTTGCATCGCTACTACGAAATGCTTTCTGACTATGCGGAAAATGAAGAAGATATTCATCAATCGCATTCTATCGATGCAGCGAGGAAGAATCAGGAAAATAAATACGAAGCTTTTCAGAAAAGACACGAAGAGTGGTTATCCAAACAAAATCAAAAAAAGGAATCGAAATGATTCCTTTTTAATTATTTTTTCATGAAATAGTCAAAGTAAGAACAACTTCCGCTTAGACTTTTTACAGCTTCAGTATCACCAAAATTTTGTTTAAGCTGTGTGAAATAAGTTCTGAACTTTTCATTTTTCATATTGGCGAATTCAATCTCTCGTTGTTTGGATTTTTGTTCCCAGTTTTTATCATCATAAGATACACTTGGCTGTCTGGCTTCCCACTGATAATATTTACCTTGCTCTGCACTTGCCATTTGGAAAAGTATTCTTGCCTTTTGTTCCTTGTCGCCGGAATTTTGCAGAGCATTACTGTAGTATTGAATGGACAGATCAAAATTGTCCGGTTTTATATAAACATTGGAGCCATAATTTTTATAATAATACCTGAAAGGACTTTCATCATTTCCAAAATAATATTTTCCGCCGTTGGAATTATCAGTATCCATCACAAACACTTCACGATAATAGCCTAAAACTGAAGTGTTATAAAGCAAATTTCCAATCAGCTGATTCGCTTTTGAAGATATTTCGCCTTTGCTTTTACCGGTTTGTTGAAGTCTCAATACAGCGTCTGCAAGCTCTAGCTTATTCATATTTTGTTTGATGAATGGAAATTCATTAGTAAAACCCTCAGCTTTCATGCTAACATCATCTGGGCTTTGGTAACTTTCCCACACGTTATGCCCGAAAATTAATCCGGAAATATTACTGAATCCATTATACAGATCCGAAGTGTTTTGATATTTTACATAATTTCCGGTATTGTAATCATAATAACCTTCCGGCAATGGAATACCTGAGAACAGAACGGCTTTCTCATAATATTTTTTGGCATTTGCAAAGTCGGCGTTTCTCATTGCAAAATCACCGTAGATAAGATTGAAGAACGATTCTGTATCGCCAACATTATTAATGTTTTTAGCAATGATTTGGTTCTCAAAAGTAGATTTGTCTTTTTTATTAAAAAATGTCTGTAGTTTTTTGGCAAGGTTCAGATTCGGATTAAATCGAAGATCAGACAGTTGATTATTCATTAGGAAAGATTTCGCATCATCACCTTGCAGAAAATACCGGTTGGCAAGAATATCTTTTAAAAACTCTTGTGTCGAAGGAGCTGTATATTCCTTATATTCGAAATTTTCTGCAGTGCTGTCGGTTTCCATTTTTTTTGGCTTTTCTTCGAAGAACTCACGGTAATCTTTATAAAGATGTTCCTCGAAATCCGATGATATTTTTGGCTGTGAGACGATATCATTCAGCATTTTCATTTTCTGGATCTGAGATTGATAATTTTTGTCATTGGTTTTGATGCTGCTCAAAACTTCTGAGCTGCCTTCATAATCTTTTTGAAGAAATTTCAGGTAGGCGTCTGCTATTTTCCAAAATTCGTCTTTGCTCTCGTCTTTTATTTTGTCAGTAAAATCTTCGAGGTCGGAAAGGTAATTGACTGGTTTATCATTGTCATTATTATAGTAGCTATATTCCGCTTTGTTGTAAAATGGAATTCTGTCTGGATTTTCTAAATATTGCTTATCAGAAAGATCATTGCTGCGATCAATTTTTTCGGAAGATTTTGAACCGAAAATACTTTTGAACCATCGCACGATTCTTTGCCAAAGGGATAATTCTTGTTTTTCAGAATTTTCCTTATCATTAACTTTTGGTTGCTCTGTTGTTTTACCAGTTGTATCTTGTGTTTCGGGATTCTGATAATAATAGACAGGAAGATAATTTCTTTCAAGCTCATTAATTGCTCTTGCGCCTAACACTTTCAGCATTTCAGATTCCGGATCCATATCATAGATTTTTTTCATCATTGGGAGCGGATCATTAAAATCCTGATAGCCCAAAAGGAAATATGCCATTGTTTTTTCCTTATCATTACCAGCGCGTTTCAAAATGTTATTGAAAGAAGCGCTATCCGAAAGTTTCATCGACACAAAAGCATCCCTTTTCAAAGATTTTGAATTCATAAAAACCTGAAAAAAATGCCAGTTAGCATCTTCATTTTTGCCAAGACCACGTTCAGCACCGGCAAATTGATCCAAGGCGAGATAATAAGGAGCAGATTTGATATTTAGTGGTTCGACATATTTTTTAAAAGCATTGATAGATTCCTCAAAATGTCTGGTGTAATGATTAAATCGCACCAGCTGATATCCGTAACGCAATTTAATATTAGGATTTCTTGCTGAATTATAAAGCGAGTTCAGTGCGGCGAGTGTTTTGTCATAATCAAGATTAGTAGCATTCTTATTATCCGTTTCGGAACGGTAATAGAAAGAATCCGGACTTTCCACATAGCTGATTCGCATATAAGGCTCCAGATATTTGGCCTCAATGAGATAATCAATTCCTTCTTTATATTTGTTGTAAAAAGAATTTCCAAGTTTGGCTAATATTGGTTCAGAAGAAGTTTTCCCGGTTTTGATTGCGTTTAGTGCCTGCAAAGGTAGGTGATTTACCAGATATTCCGTTTCACGGTAATTGAACTGATTCCCGAAATATTTTTGCCAGCTTTCTATATTTTCGTTAGGAATTACAGCTTTTTCGTCTTCGTAAAATCTTGCTGAATAAGTCAGCAAAAATGGCGTTAGAGATTTATCCCGGATGATGTTTTGTGTAAAAAGATTGAAGTAATCATAATCCGGGTCGTACCACGCACAAGCTTTTGATTGATTGAAAAACGCAGAAGCAAGAACAAAGCTTAAAAAGAATTTTTTCATAGTTTAAGTTTTTTATTAACGGTTGAAATTTCTGTTTTTGATAAACCTTTCATCCAATTGATAATAAATGATGTTAAATTTAGGAATTTTGTGATTGAGAAAAAACACGGCTTCATCCAGGGTTTTCTCCGGGATTTGTTCCACTTTTATCTTGAAACCTTTATTAAGATAATAACCAAAAAAGAAACCATCCTTCTTTACAACGGCTTCATTGTTAGAAATTTTTTCTAAATCCTTATGATTGAGATCTTTTTCAGATAGAGCATTAATCAGTTTGTGTTTCCCAAGATGGTTGGTCACGACTCCCCAAGAGTAAATGGGCAAGGCGATATCTATTTTTTTTATAGGATAATCCTGAACATCTGAGAGATAGTTTTTCAGAATCTTAATGTCCAGGATCGAATTTTTATCTGAGTTTTCTAATGGCGATGATGTAGAGTAACACATCAGATAAACTTTGCTTACTGGCGGAATTCCCATTTTACTCTTATCTTTCACTTGATGAAGTCGTAATGTGGACGTAATTTCTTTATGGGAAAGCCCTTTAAGTTTTTTGAGAAATCTAAAATAATCATCTTTTGTTCCAGCAGTCCAATCACAGTCGATCTGGATTTCCGAAATATCTCGGAAATTTAGTTCTTTTGTTTTCCTTTCGATGAGTTCATGAATGCTTTTGGCGAGAAAATCAACTTCAGAATCTTTGATGTAAAGAAATGTTCTGTTTGTAATAAAAATGACCGGAACAATTAGTTTCGAACTGCTGAAATTTTCCGATTTTGAGATAACGCCGACAGGCTGAAATTTGTCACCTATTTTATCAACATCGAAAAACCGGACATAGAAATTTGTTACTGTTGATTTTTCTAATATGTTTTTTTCTGAATCTTTTAGGGTTAATTTAGATTTCCAAAAGTAAAATCCGTGAGCGTGTTGCCCATGTTTATTACAGCTGAAAAATAAGATGAGAATAAAAATTGAAATTATTTTTTTCATAATCAAATGTAGAAATTCAGTTTGTAAAAATCGTAAAAAATCCATGAATGGAGCTAAAACGTTAAAAATCAAAATATTTTACTGTAATTGTTTGTCAGTTTGAAAATTATACATAAATTTGCACACTCATTTTACGGAAGCAGTATGCCTATTTCAGACATAGATATCACGGAAACCGCTAAAATGCTGAATTAAAATATAATAGATATATATAAATAATGTCAGGTATTATTGGTAAAAAAATCGGTATGACATCTTTGTTTAACGAAGAAGGAAAAAACATTCCTTGTACAGTTATTCAGGCTGGTCCATGCTCGGTTTTACAGGTCAGAACCGAAGAAGTTGACGGATATGTTGCTGTTCAGCTAGGTTTCGATGACAAGAGTGAGAAGAACGTTGGTAAAGCGTTAGCTGGTCATTTCAAAAAGGCTGGTTCAACTCCTAAGGCTAAGATCGTAGAATTCAGAAATGCATTCGAGCACGATGTTAAGACAGGAGATTTAGTAGAAGTGAACATGTTTGCAGAAGGAGAGTATGTGGATGTAACAGGTACTTCTAAAGGTAAAGGTTTCCAAGGTGTTGTTAAAAGACACGGATTTGGAGGTGTAATGCAGGCAACTCATGGTCAGCACAACAGACTTAGAGCTCCAGGTTCTATCGGTGCTGGATCAGACCCTTCAAGAGTATTCAAAGGGATGAGAATGGCTGGAAGAATGGGAGGTAAGCAGGTAACTGTACAAAACCTTCAAGTGTTAAAAGTGGATCAAGAACAAAATCTTTTAGTAGTAAAAGGTGCTGTTCCGGGAGCTAAAAATTCTTATGTAATTATCAAGAAATGGAACTAGTAGTATTAAATACATCAGGAAAAGAGACCGGAAGAAAAGTAACTCTAGACGAATCTGTATTCGGAATTGAGCCAAATCAGCACGCGGTTTACTTAGAGGTTAAACAATATCTTGCTGCACAGCGTCAAGGTACTCATAAATCTAAAGAAAGAAGCGAAATCACTGCTTCTACTAGAAAGCTTAAGAAGCAAAAAGGTTCAGGATCTGCGAGATATGGTGATATCAAGTCGCCAACTTTCAAAGGTGGAGGTAGAGTGTTTGGTCCAAAACCAAGAGACTACAGATTCAAATTGAACAAAGCGCTAAAAAGATTAGCAAAAAAATCTGTTCTTTCTCAGAAAATGAGAGACAACAGCATTAGAGTTTTAGAAAACTTGAGTTTTGATGCGCCTAAGACTAAAGAATTCATCACATTGTTGGATGCTTTAACGCTTACAGGTAAAAAATCATTATTCGTGCTTCCTGAAGCTAACAAGAATGTATATTTATCTTCAAGAAACTTGCCTAAAACAAGAGTGTTGAATTATAATGAGATTTCTTCTTATGATTTGATCAACGCAGGTGAGATTATCTTCTTAGAAGGTGCAGTAGAAAAATTTCAGGACAACTTAAAGAAATAAATCATGTCACTTATTATTAAACCAATTATTTCAGAAAAAGCAAACTATCTTACAGATCTAAGAGGTGCTTATTCTTTCTTGGTAGCTCCAAAAGCTAACAAGATCCAGATTAAAGGTGCTATTGAGGCAGCTTATGGTGTAAAAGTAGCGGACGTTAGAACCATGATTTATGCGCCTAAAGTTTCTTCTAAATACACGAAAAAAGGACTTCAAGTTGGGAAAACTAACAAATTGAAGAAAGCAGTTGTAACATTGGCTGCTGGAGAAGTTATTGATATTTTCGCAACTAATTAATTAATTATAAATAATAGTAATGTCTGTTAGAAAATTAAAACCTATCACCCCGGGACAGAGATTCAGAGTTGTAAACAACTTTGAGGAAATTACTACTAACAAGCCAGAGAAATCTCTGACAGTTGGTATTAAAAAGTCAGGTGGACGTAACCAAACTGGTAAAATGACCATGCGTTACACCGGCGGTGGACACAAAAAGAAATACAGAATTATCGACTTCAAAAGAAACAAATTCAACGTTGAAGCTACGGTAAAAACTGTAGAGTATGATCCAAACAGAACTGCATTCATCGCTTTAGTTGAATATGCAGATGGAGAGAAAAGATATATCATCGCTCCAAACGGGATCAAAGTAGATCAAAAAATCGTTTCAGGAGAAAGCGTAGAACCAAATGTAGGTAACGCAATGAAATTGAAAAACATTCCATTGGGTACCGTAATTTC
>DLND01000136.1:2150-7156 GCA_002476905.1 Flavobacteriales bacterium UBA7519 | reverse complement strand
CGCGCAGAAAAAAAGAAGAGCAAGATTTGGGTAAACAATCCTTACATCTACGCATTGTCGTTGGCGGTTTATTGTACAGCGTGGACGTATTACGGAAGTATTGGCGTTGCCGTGAATGACGGATTAGACTATCTTCCGATTTACGTCGGACCGATGATTATCATTCCAGCTTGGATTTATATTAATCGTAAAATTATCAGGATTGCAAGAATCAATAAAGTCAGCAGTATTGCAGATTTTATCTCGTTGCGTTACGGGAATAGTCGTTCGTTTGGAGCGATTATCACTTTAGTCTGTATTTTAGGTATAATCCCTTACATCGGGCTGCAGATTAAAGCGATTTCTGAAACATTTCATTTGGTTACTAACACTTCAGTTTCTAAGAATATTTTTACAGATAATGCAACTTATGTAGTGGTTTTATTAGCCCTTTTCTCGTCGTATTACGGAACTCGTTATGTAGATGCATCTGAGAAAAGATTAGGAATCATTTCTGCTGTAGCATTGGAAAGTTTTTTGAAGTTAATTTTCCTTATAGTTCTAGGTGTTTTCGTTACATTTTTTGCATTTGACGGACTTTCTGATATTTATGAAAAGGCGAGTAAATTTCCAGATTTTAAAGCCAAAAACACATTTTCAGGATTGGAAGGAAGCTTCAATTGGATGATACTTTGCTTGATTTCGGCTTCAGCGATTTTTCTTTTGCCGAGACAATTTCACACTGCGATTGTAGAAAACCGACAAGAAAAACATTTGAAGACAGCTATTTGGTTTTTCCCTCTTTATCTCTTGATTTTCAATATTTTCATATTTCCAATCGCTTGGGGTGGACGGATTATTTTCGATGGACAAAACGTGAATCCAGAATTTTATTCAATTTTAATTCCTCAACATTTCGGTAATCAAATCATCACAGTTTTGGTTTTTCTTGGTGGATTAAGTTCATCAATTTCGATGGTAATTATTTCGAGCATTACATTGTCAATTATGTTATCAAATAATCTCATCATTCCTTATGGCTGGCTAGATAAGCTCAAGTCTGATAACGATGTAAAAAATACCAGAAACATTACTAATATTAGAAAAATCAGTATTTTCATTTTGATTGTAACCGCTTTTATTTTTTATAAATTCTTCATTTTACAGAACAGTTTGTATTCTGTAGGATTGATTTCTTTTGTTGTGATTTCCCAACTTGGGCCATCATTTTTCGGAGCGATTTTTTGGAGAAGAGGAAGTTACAAAGGCGCAGTTATCGGATTGATTGGAGGTTTGATTATCTGCTATTTCGGCTTGATTATTCCGCAGTATTATTTTTCTTTCAATCAGGAATTCAAAGGATTTTTGATTGAAATGTACAACTGGTTCAGCTTTTTCAATATTCCTTACCTCGGCAGTATCTCGGAGATATATTTCTGGTCAATTTTAGTAAATCTATCATTATTTGTCATTATCTCTGTCAGTCAAAAAGGCGATTATCGCGAACGGAATTTTGCTGAAATTTATATTGATGTTGACAAATACATCCAGAATCACGAGAATGCATTTATCTGGCGAGGAAAAGCTTATGTTTCTGACATCCGAAATATCTTGGTCAAATTCCTTGGAGAAAAGAAAACCGAACAAGCACTGAGAATCTTCAACCTAAAATATAACATCGACACAAGAACAGAAACTGCCGATGCTAGATTCATCAAATTTTCCGAGAATCTTTTGTCTGGAAGAATCGGAACTGCATCCGCCAAAATCCTAATTGAGGGTGTAACTTACGAAGATAAAATCTCCCTCAAAGAAGTTTTAGAAATCCTCGAAGAATCGAAAGAGAATATCAGCCTAAATAAAAAACTGACGGAGCAAAGCCGTGCGCTGAAAAAACTATCCGAAGAATTGAGTTCTGCTAATGAAAACCTCATCTTCAAAGACAAGCAGAAAGACGATTTCCTGGATACTGTCGCACACGAATTGAGAACTCCGCTTACAGCCATCCGTTCCGCTGGCGAAATTTTGGCTGATGATGATGATATTCCGGTGGATATCAAAAGAGAATTTCTCAATAATATCATCACAGAATCTGACCGATTGAATGAAATCATCAATGACATTCTTTATCTCGACAAATTGGAACACGGCGAAATCGCTTTGAATATCAGCAAAAACAATATCCTTGAAACCTATCAGAAAGCGCTGAACCCAATCAGTCATCTTCTTCACCAGAAGAATATTCATCTGAGTGAAGTTAATCTTTTAACAAAAACTCAATTTGAATATGATGAAGCAAGGTTGATTCAGGTTTTTCAGAATATTTTAGGGAACGCTTTGAAATTTACCGATGAACAAGCAACCATTCAGGCTAAGTTTCAGGAAAAAGATAGACAATTGATTATAAGAATCTTCAATACTGGAAAACAGATTCCCGAGGATAATTTGATATTTGATAAGTTTTATCAATCGCGAAATCAGAACATCAGAAAACCTTTGGGAAGCGGTTTGGGTTTGGCAATTTGTAGGAAAATGCAGGCACACAGAGGAAACATTTCCGCCAGAAATTTAGAAATTGGTGTTGAATTTCAAATGATATTAAATAAAAATAATGGTGAAAAATTACAATAGAAAAACAGAATCCGAAGGATTCAATTTGAATAGCCGTAGGTGAAACCTATGGAATAACGGAAACACAACAAAATCAGAACCCGAAGGGTTCAATATTAAAAACAAAACACAAATGGGAACTTTTAGACAAATCTATTATCAGATTATTTTTGGTACTAAACATAGAGAACAAACAATTAATGAAAAGAATGAATCTCAGCTTTACAAATACATCTGGGGAATTTTAGAAAATAAAAAATGTAAATTATATAGAATTAATGGAATGCCAGACCATATTCATATTTTCTGTGATTTACATCCAAGTATTAGCTTAAGTGATTTTGTAAAAGATATCAAAGTTTCTACAAGTCTATGGATGAAACAATCTGGATTATTTCCAGAGTTTACCAACTGGCAGGAAGGTTATGGGGCGTTTACATATTCGGTTAGGGAAAAAGATATGATTATTAATTACATTAAAAATCAAAAAGAACATCATAAGAATGAAACGTTCGAAGATGAATACAAGAAATTATTAATTGAACACGGAATTGAATTTGATGAGAAATATTTGTTTTGATAATTCAACCCGTTTCACGGATTGTTCAAATTGAAATTATTGATTATGCCATAGGTTTCACCTACGGCTATGGAAATTGAGCCACTTCGTGGCTCGCTAAGACAAATAAAACAACAATGAAAAAAATATTAATCGCAGACGACGAACACAAAATCCTAATGTCCTTGGAATACAGTTTCAGGAAGCAAGGTTACGAAGTCTTCATTGCAAGAGACGGAACCGAAGTTTTAGACTTACTGAAAACGATCACGCCAGATGTCATTCTATTGGATATTATGATGCCAAATCTGGATGGATACAGCACACTGAACGAAATCAAAACAATGGAAAACCTCAATCATTCCAAAGTGATTTTCTTGAGTGCGAAAACTAATCCGAAAGATATCGAGAAAGGATTGGAATTAGGAGCAGATGCTTATGTAACCAAGCCGTATTCTATCAAGAAGCTGATCCAGCAGATTGATGAGATGCTTGAGTAGAACAAAGAGAAAAGATTAAAGAAACAAGATTTATAAAAATTAAAAATATTAATATAATGAGAAATTATCACATTCAGAATTTACAGGATTATTTCAAGGAGTATAAGAAGTCCATTAAAAATCCAAAGAAGTTTTGGGACAAGATTGCGGATGAGAATTTTGTGTGGTACCAGCGTTGGTCCAAGGTCGTGGATTACAATATGGAGGAAGCCAACATCAAATGGTTCAAAAATGCAAAACTGAACATTACCAAAAACTGTCTGGACAGACATCTTTCCGTAAGAGGCGACAAAACCGCTATCATCTGGGAACCCAATGACCCGAAAGAAGAAGCTCAACATATCAGCTTCAGTGAACTCTACGAAAGAGTAAATAAAACTGCCAACGTTCTACGCGAAATGGGCGTTGAGAAAGGCGACAGAGTCTGCATCTACCTTCCAATGATTCCTGAATTGGCGGTAACAATGCTGGCTTGTGCTAAGTTAGGCGCTGTACATTCCGTGATATTCGCTGGGTTTTCAGCTTCAGCCGTTGCTTCTAGAGTGAATGATTGTGGCGCTAAAATGGTCATCACTTCAGACGGAAGTTACAGAGGAAACAAAGTCCTTGACCTAAAAAGCATTGTGGATGAAGCTTTGGAAAAAACACCAACTGTAGAAAATGTCTTGGTGGTTAAAAGAACTAATAATGATGTGAAGATGAAAGAAGGCCGAGATTACTGGATGTCAGACTATTATGATAAAGCTTCCACAGATTTCGTGACCGTGATAATGGATGCGGAAGATCCTTTGTTCATTCTTTATACTTCAGGTTCAACAGGAAAACCGAAAGGAATGCTTCACACCTGCGCAGGCTACATGGTGTACACAGCATATACTTTTAAAAATGTGTTCAATTACAAAGAAAATGACATCTATTGGTGTACAGCAGATATCGGTTGGATTACGGGACATTCGTATATTTTATACGGTCCGTTATTGAATGGTGCTACGACTGTTATCTTCGAAGGGATACCGACTTTTCCTGATGCAGGAAGATTCTGGGAAGTGATTGAGAAACATAAAGTGACTCAATTCTACACCGCTCCCACAGCTATCCGTTCTTTGGCAAAAGAAAGCGTGGAATGGGTGGAGAAGCACGACCTTAGTTCTTTGAAAGTGATTGGTTCCGTTGGAGAACCTATTAATGATGAGGCTTGGCATTGGTACAATGACCACGTTGGAAAGAAGAAATGCCCCATCGTAGATACTTGGTGGCAAACCGAAACTGGCGGAATCCTGATTTCACCAATTCCATTTGCTACACCTACCAAACCTACTTATGCAACGCTTCCATTGCCGGGTGTTCAGCCGGTTTTG
>DLND01000136.1:0-2048 GCA_002476905.1 Flavobacteriales bacterium UBA7519 | reverse complement strand
GACAAGCGTAACGAAATCACAGGGAACCAGGTTACAGGTAATCTTTGTATCCGTTTTCCTTGGCCAGGAATCGCGAGAACGATTTGGGGCGACCATCAGCGTTATAAGGAGACTTATTTCTCTGCATTTCCAGGTAAATATTTTACCGGTGACGGTGCTTTGAGAGACGAGGTTGGATATTACAGGATCACAGGTCGTGTGGATGATGTCATTATCGTTTCCGGGCACAATCTTGGAACAGCACCAATCGAGGATAGCATCAATGAGCATCCTGCAGTGGCAGAATCTGCAATTGTAGGTTATCCGCACGATGTAAAAGGAAACGCTTTGTATGGTTTCGTGATTCTGAAAGAATCTGGAGAAAGCAGACAAAAAGATAATCTAGTAAAAGAGATCAACCAATTGATTTCTGACCAGATTGGACCGATTGCGAAATTGGATAAAATTCAGTTTGTGAGTGGGTTGCCGAAAACAAGATCTGGGAAAATCATGCGCCGCATTTTGAGAAAGATTGCGGAAGGTGATTTTTCTAATTTTGGAGACACTTCTACCCTGCTGAATCCTGAAATTGTGGATGAGATCAAGAATGAGAGGATTTAGAAACTCCTATGTCGGATGTTAAATTTTTATTTTTTTCATACAAAAGCCATACTACTAATTTAACTAAGCTGGCAACGACATTCTGACAAAGTACATCCCTCAGTAAACAGAAAAACCGCACATCAGAGTGCGGTTTTTTTGTCTAATTATTTGTTTTTTTCCTCCGATTTTCCGGTCAGATTATTTAGTTTAAATAATATGTCTATAATTTATTCATCTTGCAATTCCTTAGCCTGATATTCCTGAACCAATTCTATCGCGTTATTAATCACATCGCTTAATGCCGTAATAAAAGTTCCTTCTTCCGCCAGACTCATTGCGTGTTTCAGCGCATCAATTTCTTTTGGTATGCATTCGTAGCTCACACTTTTATCGACACTTTGGATGCCTTCTATAATTAATCCATTGATTTCATCTTCCTGTCTGCCTCTCAAATGTTTTTCATTTCTGATAATAATATGATCAAACATTCTCGCCGCAATTTTTCCACATTCTCGGATGTCATTATCTCTTCTGTCTCCAACTCCGGAAATAATTCCGATTTTTTTATTGGATTCAACATTTCTCAGATAATCTTCAATTGCTTCATAACTCGCAGGATTATGTGCAAAATCAATCATCACTTTGAAGTTTTTGAATTTGAAGATATTCAGTCTTCCTGGTGTTAGTTGGGCACTTGGAATGAAAGTCGTTAAAGCCAAAGCGATATTCGGAATTTCGAAGCCGTAAACGTAAGCCGCCAATGACGCAGCTAAAACATTTGCAATCATAAACTTCGCTTTTCCTTCCATTGTGATTGGGATATTCTTAACCCTTTCGATTCGGATTTTCCATTCGCCTTTCTTGATGGTTACAAAGCCATCTTCATAAACACAGGTAATTTTTCCTTCTTTCGAAAATTTCTTGATATAAGGATTATTTTCATCCAAACTGAAAAGCGCCACTTTGGAATGTAAATCGCCAGCCAATCGCATAGAATACTCGTCATCTGCATTCAAAATACACCAGCCATCTTTTTTCACACTATCCAGAACGACACGTTTTACCCTTGTCAAATCCTTCAAGTTATGAATATCACTGATTCCCAAATGATCTTCTTTAATATTCGTCAAAACACCCACATCACAAGTTCCAAAACCTAATCCGGAACGGAGAATTCCGCCTCTTGCAGTTTCTAGAACAGCAAATTCTACAGTCGGATCTTTCAGAATAAATTCAGCAGACATTGGTCCAGTAGTATCGCCTTTTTCAAGTAACGTATTTTGAATATAAATCCCGTCAGAAGTCGTAAATCCTACTCTTTTCCCGTTATTTTTAACTATGTGAGCCAATAATCTGGTCGTTGTAGTTTTACCATTAGTTCCAGTCACAGCAATAATCGGAATTCTGAATTCTTTCCCTGGCGGATAAAGCATATCAACAACCGGAGCAGCCACGTTTCTTCGACA
>DLND01000212.1:777-2687 GCA_002476905.1 Flavobacteriales bacterium UBA7519 | reverse complement strand
TGCAAAAGATTATGGTTTTTTACGACTCTCGCCAAATACAATTTTTTGAGACGAGGTGCATCAAAACCAGTTAACAGCATATTATAGACAAACAAAATATCAATATCCCCATTTTTGAAAGCTTCAATTTCTTGTTTTCTGATTTCTTTAGAATTTACATCGTGTAAAATAAGACTGGCTTTCAGAGGCGTATTGTTTCCGTATTTTGCTCTTTCTTCACGCACTACAGCATAATCAAACTCTTGCTTTCCGTAGATTTTTTCAAACTGTGCAAAAAGTTCTTTTGCTTGTTCAGAAGTGTCACAAACCACCATTCCACCGATGGTTTCATCTTTCTTTCTGAAATCTTTTAAATCATTCAGAATATATTCCAGCATCGGTTCTGCAAACTTAGGATGCGCAAAGATTTCACTTTTAGAAATTTCGCCTTTCAGAATTTTAATTTGCTCCATCACATCCTGCATTTGCATTTTGTAAGTAGTGGCTATACCTTCTCTTATCAGCCTTAAAGTATAACCATCTGCAATAGAACGGTTGTAGTAATATTTATGAATATAATCGCCAAAAAGGGTTTTAGAATCATATTCTTTGGCTACTTCTCGCAAAAGTGGCGTTCCTGTTAAGGCTATTTTTACCGCATCTTTATCCGAACGCAAAAGATTCACCAAATAATTTCCTTTTGGGTTGTAACTTCTGTGTGCTTCGTCTATGAAATAAACTCTCTGGATATTCAAATCATAATCAAAAGATTCTAAAACGGTGCTGTCATCAGAAAATTTCTGAATGTTTACTACCGTTATTTCTTGCACTCCTGAACTGTTGAGAATAGCACTCGCTTTTTTTATGTCTTGTATAAATTCTGTTCTAGAATTTACCATTTTCACCGACAAACCTCTTGAACGAAATTCGGTCTGTGCTTGTATTGCCAAATCTATTCTATCTACTATGAAATAGAATTTTGCAATGGTGTTTTTCTTTTGGTAATATTGAGAGAGGTATTTTACATTGTAGTACGCCAAAGCTGTTTTTCCACTTCCTTGCGTATGCCAAATAATCCCTTTTTTAATGCCTTCATCCAGTTTTTGAGTAATCGCTTTAGAAGCAAAAAACTGCGGATAACGCATTATGTGTTTTTCAATCAATATTTTTCCTTCTCTATTGGTTCTTTCTACATAGGTAATCCCAAACTGTAAAAAGAAAGCCAATCGTTCCCTAGACAATAATGATGTGATGATTCTATTGGTAGGCGTTTCGTAATTTTTATTGACTTTAAACTCATCCGTGTATTTAATCGCAACAATATTATTGTCTTTTAAGACGAGATTTTCTAGTTCTTCATTTTCTGGTTTTAGAAGATGCGTGTAATTCAATAATTCTTCTTCTCGGAAATAGTTAAACATTACCCCATCCTTTGAAGGTGTGGCGTAATAAGCTCCCATTATAGGTTCTACTACTCCGTCTTCATACTCCATATTGTTAGAAAACAACATTAATTGCGTAATGTTCGTAAAAGCTTTGAAGTCTTTTAAAGCAAATCTTCTGTTGATTCTATTTCTTTCAGCAATAACACCTTCCCTATTATTCGGCTTTTTTACCTCAATAAAAACCAAAGGCATCCCATTAATTAAAACTGTAATATCTGGTCTGAATTCTTCGTCTCCTTTTTTACAAGTTAATTCAGTGGTAACGTGAAATTCATTATTATTGAAGTTTTCAAAATCAATTAACCTTGTTCCAGAATTATTCATTAACATTCGGAAAAACTCTCTTCCTAAATCATCATCATTGAGTTTCAATGATACATCAGTCAATAAACGCTGTACTTCGTCTTCTGAAATATCAGGATTAATTTTAGATAGAGAACGTTTAAAAATATCAGGGAAAATATTATTTTCTTCCAGTCTATCTTC
>DLND01000212.1:0-741 GCA_002476905.1 Flavobacteriales bacterium UBA7519 | reverse complement strand
TAATCTGCACAAATGTATAATTGCCGGAATTTTTACTCTTGAATCTTCGTTGAACATTAATAGTTTTTTTTATATAACTTTCAAATATAACCAAAAAACCCAACGCTACCACTAGCAAAATCCTCATTAACCCAAAAAAAAATCAACTCTTGCGGCGTCAATTCTTTGGTCAATTCACCAGGTGCTGCCCGAGGTAGAAACTGGTGGAGATTGCGGTTTGTTTCGTATTATTCAGGAAGATATTAACCTTCATCGTTTTGCCGAGACGGCAGGTTAATGACAGGAAGTTAAAACAGATAATAGCAGCTTGCACAACCTTAACCGGCCTTAATCATTTTTGAACGGATATCATCGGAGTATGTACGGGACATCACCGGGGTCTCTTCGGATCCTCTTCGGGTCTTCTTCGGAAGAAAACTGGAAGAATCCTTAAATAATTTGCTGATTGATTTTGACTTTAAAACATCTTATTTCATTAAGTAAATGTTAAAACCATCAAATTTTTATTACATTTGTTTCTTTCACAAAAATTATCAACTTAGATGAGTTCACTTTTCAGAAGAAAACACTATGCAGAAAATGCAGATTCCGGACAGTTAAACAGAGTTCTTGGAACCTGGGATATTGTATTTTTTGGGATTGCCGCCATTATTGGAGCAGGAAGTTTCAGCAGTTTGGGAGAAGCCATTTTCCGCGGTGGTCCGGGTGTGATTGTTCTATATCTGATTTGTGGTTTTGCCT
>DLND01000118.1 GCA_002476905.1 Flavobacteriales bacterium UBA7519 | reverse complement strand
CCAGGCTCTTACTTCCTTTACTCCAGCGGTAAAATAAGTTTGCAACTTTAGAAGATCGTAAGCTTTTCTGATCAATCGGTTTACACCCGGCTCTTCCAGACCAAGCTCATCCAGAAACATCTCTCTTTCTTCGAAGGTTTCCAGCTCGTTGATATCAGCTTCTATCTGAGCTGCCAGAACTACAACTTCCGCTCCTTCATTTTTTGCCATTTCCTCGATTTTTGCGATCCATTCATTTCCGTTTTTAATAGAGTTTTCATCTACATTACAAACGTAAAGAACAGGTTTATTTGTGAGCAATTGGACATCTCTGATAATTGATTTTGTGAAATCGTCCATAGGAAATTCTCTAGCGTTTTTTCCATCTTCTACAAATTTCTGAAGATTCTGAAGTGTTTCGTAAGTCAGGATATCTTCTTTTTTTCCAGATTTGATAAACTTTTTCGCTTTTTCTACAGCTTTGCCAATAGTTTCAAGATCTTTAAGCTGAAGTTCTATATCAATGATTTCTTTGTCCCTCATTGGATCTACAGAACCTTCTACGTGTACGATATTACCGTTATCAAAACATCTCAAAACGTGAATAATCGCCTCACACTCGCGGATATTCGCTAGAAACTGATTTCCTAGACCTTCTCCTTTACTGGCACCTTTTACCAAACCGGCAATATCCACAATTTCTACCACCGCTGGCAATACTCTCTCCGGATTTACAAGTTTTTCTAACTCGAACAATCTTTTGTCCGGAACGGAAACTGTTCCCAAGTTAGGTTCAATAGTACAAAACGGATAGTTTGCAGACTGTGCCTTGGCGTTGCTAAGACAGTTAAAAAGAGTTGATTTTCCTACATTTGGAAGACCTACGATTCCACATTTCATAACGAAATTTTTATTTTATTTATTAATGTTATGCAAGCTTTTCGGCTCGATCATCTAAAAAGCAATATTTAATTTTTTTTAATGCTAAAATTTCAAATCATTAACACTGATTTTCAGAGTGCGCAAAGATACTGATTTTGTTTTGGAAATTTTGTTTTTTGTTTCTATTGGATGTAAGACAAGTTTTATATTTTTGCGTAAGCTTCCTATGTTGCGAAGCTGTGTGAGGGCGAAGGCAATTGTCGGAGCTCTTTTAATAAAAACTTCGGAAGTTTTTATAAAAAAGCGACTTGCCGAAGACCGACCCGAAGTTTGCGAAATGATGGCGCGAGCGAAGCGAGCGCCAGAGATGAGCAACTGAGGGACACACCCAAATAATAATCCAATGAGCAGAAAAAAACGTGAATTCCAGTCTTCTGAACTTCTTAGTTCTTTTGCAAAAATATACGGTTTCGAAGATAAATTAAAAGCTTTCGAAATCAAAGATTTTTTGGAAAATTACCTTTCTGAGGATCTTTTTTCCGAGATAGAAACGGTGAATCTGAAAGAAAAAGTTTTGGTTTTGCGCATAAAATCGCCACTGCTGAAAAATGATTTCAGAATGAGAAAATCCTTTTTCCTGAAGAAGTTCCGAGAAGTTTTAAAAGACGAATCGCTGATTAATGATTTGCTGATTTTGTAGCAATTTCTTCAATCATTTTTTTACTTTTTTCATCCAGCCTGGATCTGAGAGGAAAGAAAAAACGGAATGGGTTTCTGATAAAGTATCTGAAAATCTCTCTGAAAATTTCTTTAGCCTCATTAATCTCTACTTTTCTTGACCTGAAAGCCAACAGCATAGATAATCCGAAACTGACTGCAAAGTTGAAAAATCCGATAACAAAAACAGTCACAAAAGATACCCAGAATGTATATGAAGTCACTACAAAATCTTTTCCGTAAAGCCCCAAAGCAAAGTTACCGGCTGCAAAGGTTATGTGGCGTATATCCAGATCAAGCCCCAGAAAAAGACCGATGGGAGCAGTTGCTCCAAGAAAAACACCAAACCAGAAATTGGAAATGATACCTGCCCAGTTTTTGGAATAATAAATCGATAATTGCTTGGCAAATCGTGGTCCAAAAAAATAATTAATCGATGGATTTTTAGCAATTCTTTTAGGAATCTGATAAAAAACCGAATTATTGCTAATATTACCGGAAATAACGCCAGAAATAAAGAGAAAAACACCAGCTATACAAGCATGCAAAATAGCTTTTGACTGAAAGGGATCCAAATCATGTAACAATTTTGTTGACTTTTCGAATGCAAAATTCTGTTTAAAAAGTATTTCGAGTCCATATATCATTGCTAATGCGACAGGGAAAGACATCAACACATTTCCTATAAACGCAATAAACTGCGATCTGAAAAGCTGTGAAACAACATGCGCAAATTCTGTATAAGTATTTGTGCTATCACCTTCCGAGAGCACCTTCGCCATTGTGGCTGCGGTCATAGCAGGTTGTTTGGTTGCCAGGGTAAAATGCATCAAGTAGATCATCACAAATCCCATCGCATAATTCATAGAAAACAAAAATGCGTGGGCAAAATCACTGGTTGGGATATAACTGTAAAGCATTTTCAAAATACATAGCGCTCCGACAATAACGCCACCCCCAGAAGCTTTCCAGAACATCTTCATATAAGCTTTGAAAGTAGAAGTGATGTAATGCGTACCTGTTTCCGCCGTATGATTGGTTATGAGATGCGACATCAGACGGGTGCTGTCCGAAACCAAATCCCGAAGATTGTTCTTATGAGACTTATATCTGAGTATATTGAAAAAAAGCTGCTTAGAATTAATCAGGTAATCTTTTTCTGTATCTACCACAAAAAGCTTAATCGTATCAGCCATTCTTTGGAGCTGTTGCCTGATTTTCAGTAATGACTGATTGGTCTTGCTGGAAATCCCATATTTTGAGGAATTTTTAAATGCAATATTTATAAATTCCAAACACTGATCTAGATAAACTTTCGTTTGTTTATACAAGACATCCGTTGAGGTCATCTGGAAATCAGGATTATCTTTAAACTCAGAATTAAGTACATCCAACTCGTTCTGAAGCGCAAGGAAGGGATTATCGAAATTGCGATATTCCGGAGCCATTTTCATCACTTCTACATCCAGAGCATTGCCTATCACACGCCAAGCAAGAATATTGACTGAGAAGAGAAGCTCTTTCTTGACTTTAGGATTTCTAATAAAATCATCGATTTTAAGCAATCTAAATAACTCATCCATTTTATCCTCCGGTGAATTCTGAAAGAAGCTCAGATCCTTTTTTGGCGTTACCAAAACATTATCTACAAGATACCAGACCGTTTTTTCATTTTCAATGGGAGGAAGAACTTTATTAAGCAATCTTTTTTTAAACTCTGGGAAAAAAGCATTTTCAGAAAGGATATCGGCTTCTGTAAGAGAAAGATTAAATGACCTGTCTTTAAAGATATTTCTCAGGTATGTCGTCAGATTATTAGTGATGGTTTTATTATCCTTCAGATAAGCCGTAAAAACGCCCAAGTCTTCTTTTTTAAGACTTGTTATAATTTCTGACAAAGGATCCAAAGACAATGTTTCATTTTCTTCTGCAAAATACTTTTTCAGAATTGTACTGAAAGTGTCTTTTTTAAATAATCTGATTCCCATATTACTTACAAAAATAATTATTTCAGAACAATATTATTCATCTGCCGCATAATCCAACTGTGTTTTTTTCGAAGATAGGCGCTCGGGTTTTTCGGGTCATATTTTTTTGGATTTGGCAATACAGCAGCAATCCAAGCAGCCTCGCTCTTGTTTAGATCTTTTGCAGGCTTGTTGAAGTAATATTGGGAAGCTGCTTCTACTCCGAAAACGCCTTGTCCCATTTCAATAGAATTGAGATACCTTTCCAAAATCACATCTTTTCCCCATATCTTCTCTATTATGAAAGTATAAACAGCCTCCAGTCCTTTGCGGAACCAGCTTCTGCCCTGCCAAAGAAATATATTCTTTGCCGTTTGTTGGGAAATTGTGCTGCCACCTCTTACTACCTTTCCTTTTTTATCATTTTTCTTCATGGCCTTTTCGATTTGTTTATAATCGAAACCATTATGTTTAAAGAACAATTGATCTTCCGAAGCAATTACAGCTTTTTTCACATTGTTGCCCATCTCATCATAACTGATGTAGTCACGGTGTAACTTTCCGTATTTTATCAGACCGCCTAATTGTGTCCAAGTAATTGGGGGATTAAAAAAGATGCCGTAAATGATAAAGATAATATTAGCTATTATTAAAATAAAAAACAGTTTTTTGATAAATTTCCACATGGGTTAAAGAAATATTCAGCGAAAATAAGACAATTATTTTTTTCCTGTCTGTTGAAATTGAAAACTTGAAAGATAAATTTCTTGATTTTAGAATTTCTGAGATTATCTTGGTATGATACCAATCATTGCAGGACCTAGCGATTTTTGAAAGCAAATCGTAATCAATAGAACTAAATTAATGGATCAAGATCAAAAGTTG
>DLND01000020.1:758-5332 GCA_002476905.1 Flavobacteriales bacterium UBA7519 | reverse complement strand
ATCTCATCTAACCCAGATGACACACAATCTTTGGTAGCACTAGCAACAGCTTATCAAAATGCAAATGATTGGAATTCTGCCATCGCAACTTGGAACAAAATCACAGCAATCCTTCCAGATTGGGCACCCGCTTATTATAGTATCGGTTACGCCAATCAGTCAGCTAAAAATAATGCAGGTGCAAAAGCTGCTTATGAGCAATATATTACCAAAGTTAAACCAGAAGAAGTGGAGTGGATGCTGCAAAACAAAATTTAGCTTACGCCTATTTCTTCATCGCATTTCTGGATAAGGATACAAATCCGGAAAAAGCAAAACAATATGTCGCAAAATCTTTGCAGTATGACGGCTCCAACCAAGACGCGCTTAATTTAAGCAAAAGCTTGATGAACTAAGAATCAAATTTTTTAATAATAGAAAAGACGCTTATAATCTAGCGTCTTTTCTTTTTATGAGTTCTCGTCAGAATCTTTGTTTGGTGGATTGTCATTTCCTTTACCATATTTCTTTTTGTATAAATAATATCCAATTCCGCCAATCAGGAAAACTGGCCAAAACGGTAGAAGGAAAAGTACAATCTCTCCAATTACTTTCCAGCCGGAGGAAATGGCGTCTGCAGATTTTTCTCCAAAACTTTGATTTTCTGATTCTTTTGGTTTTAGATGATTGTCGTATAAAGTGATATCCAGACTGCAAAGTTTATTCGGATCGTAGAAATCGCCTTTAACTTCAAGGTTTTTGTTATGAATACTTCCCAACATAGATAAATCTTCTACCAAATAATCAAACTTATCATAAGGAACTTTTGTCGTCAAATACAAAGTCTGAAACTCATCATTACTAACCAAATTTTCTGTGTTGATGTTGCCATCGTATTTTCTGATAATATTTCTTACCGATTGTTTTGCTAGAGCAATATCATCTATATTCAGTTCAACGGAACCATTTTTTACCATTGAATTAACTGGCGCAACTGGTTCTTTTTTTACAGGTTGGTCTTTGTAGATAACTTTGGTAACGGTTTTCGGTTTTGGGATTTCTTTTTTGATTTGATTTTTTATCGAATCAATATTAGAACTGATTTTCTTTTCTTCAAAATCTTTTTTGAATTTCTCAACATTCTCCGAAATAGAATCGATTTTATTTTTGCTATTCTCAAAGGCTTTTTCGATGTCTTCTTTATTTTTAATCACATTTTTAGCTTTCAGATTTAATGAATCTAAAACTGCATCAGTATCAAGATTGTTGACTGTTTCAGAAGCTTTATCAATTAAAGAATCTGCGCTGGCAATTGTATGATTTGCTTCCTCTAAATCTGCTTTTTTACACATCGTAAGTGTGCTCAAAATAACGGCGGTTAATATTAATTTTTTCATTTGGGATAATTTTATGATGTAAAGCTATCCAACAACTAAAAGAATGATTTGTAAATGAATCTGAAACTTTTTGTAATATTTAATCTAATGAAAATCAAATATTTAAATTGATTTTACAAATGTTTTACAAGAGATGGAAAAGAAAAAAGCATCCGAACGTGGATGCTTTAATCTAATTAATATTTACACTAAGACTTTTCAAAATCGTTAAAAAATTTTTTGAAATCTTGTACAAATCCATATATCGTTCCTTTTATTCCTTTAAATCGAATTACTCTTTTGTTTTTATCAACATAGAATATATCACCCTTTTCTTTTTAACAAACTATTTTAATGTCGGATTCAGGTAAAGCTAATTTAAAGAGTAAGTCATTCTTTCCTTGCATAATAAAACGGTCGCCTATATGTAAATTTTTGTCAATAATAATTTTTGAATCTGAATTTACCTTCAAAATTTCATATTTGTAGTAAGTATAGTTTTCATTTATATATTTTTAAGCTGTACTCAAATTTAGGAATTTTAGAAGATATTTTTTTAAAAAAAATCCGCAGAAAACGCTGCGGATTCAATATTTTACTTTACTTAGTTGCAATCTTTGGTAAACCAATTTTCTTTAGCATTTGGTTTGCTTTTTCAAGCTTCTCTGGAAATAAAATTTTATCATCAAATTTATTCAAAGACTCATCAATCACAACAATTGGTATTTTTCTTTTCTTTAGCTCTTTTGCTATTTTCATAATCTAAATTTTACTTTTTTCGTTTAACCAAAAAACCATCATATTCTGTACCGATATTGAATTTGTCCCAATTATTTTCTAACTCACCATAGATTTCAAAATCTTTTTTTACTTCATCTAAGAATTTTGTAATTCCTATTCTGTATAATCTTGTTCTAGCTTTCGTACTTCCAGTAGCATAAATCCAAACATCAGGATATTTATCTGTAAAGGCATAAAGAGTTGCAACAACTGTTGCTAAAACTTTTTCACTATCTCCATTATTGGAAATAACTCTGTCATCAATCTCGCCAGTTTCTATATCTTTATCTCCAAACGCAAGATTATACAAATCTTTTAAGTTTGTTGATTGATATCTTACTAATTTATGAATCAAACCTTTTTCTCCTTCACTTACAAATTCGAATGTCATCATCTTATCACTCGAATTCAATGGATATTTTGGTAAATTCATAAAATTAAAAAAGAAATTCTATTTCAAAGGTATGATTTTTTTTGGAATTTTACTTTTCTGTAGAATATCATTCTTCTAACAAAAAATCCGCAGAAAACGCTGCGGATTCAATATTTTAATCTTTCTTAAACTCACTAATAAAATGTAGTTTCACATTCGGAAACTTTTCCTGCGTCATATGGATTGTAAAAGACGAATCGGCTAAGAAAACCAATTGGTCATATTTATCTCTTGCTAAGAAACGCTGTTTCAGTCTCGCAAATTCTTTGAATTCCTCAGACTTTTCATCCGCTTCAACCCAACAAGCTTTGTGGATGCTGATTGGCTCATAAGAACATTTCGCGCCGTATTCGTGTTCCAAACGATATTGGATAACCTCGTACTGAAGCGCACCAACCGTTCCAATGATTTTTCTGTTATTCATTTCCAGTGTAAATAACTGAGCAACACCTTCGTCCATTAGCTGGTCAACACCTTTTGCTAATTGTTTCGCTTTCAATGGGTCGTTATTATTAATGTAACGGAAATGTTCCGGAGAGAAACTCGGGATTCCTTTGAAACTCAATTTTTCGCCGGCTGTCAAAGTATCGCCAATTCGGAAACTTCCGGTATCGTGAAGACCGACAATATCGCCAGGGAAACTCTCGTCCACAACTTCTTTTTTGTCTGCAAAGAACGCGTTAGGAGAGGAGAACTTCATTTTTTTACCTTCTCTTACAAGGAGATAATTTTCATTTCTTTTGAAAGTTCCGGACACGATTTTCACAAACGCAAGACGGTCTCTGTGTTTCGGATCCATATTTGCGTGGATTTTGAAAACGAATCCTGTGAAATTATTTTCTTCAGGCTTTACCAATCTCGTCTCACTTTCTTTCGGCTGTGGCATTGGAGCGATATCGATGAAGGCATTCAATAACTCACGAACGCCGAAATTGTTAAGAGCAGAACCAAAGAAAACCGGTTGCAAATCACCATTCATATAATCTTCACGATTAAATTCTGGGTAAACAGACTGTACCAAATCCAATTCTTCACGGAGAGTTTTCGCCGCTTTTGCACCAACCAATTCATCAATTTGAGAATCGTTGATATCATCAATTTTCAGAGATTCACCAACTTTCTGTTTTTTCTCTTCCAAAAACAATTGGATGTTATTTTCCCAAATATTATAAATCCCCTGGAAGTCGCTTCCCATACCAATCGGCAGAGAAAGCGGACAAACCGTCAAACCTAATTTTTGTTCCACTTCGTCCAGCAAATCGAAAGCATCTTTACCTTCACGGTCTAGTTTATTGATGAAAACAATCATTGGAATGTTTCTCATTCTACAAACCTGCACCAGTTTTTCGGTCTGTTCCTCAACCCCTTTTGCAACGTCAATTACAACAATTACAGAGTCAACTGCAGTCAGCGTTCGGTACGTATCTTCCGCAAAATCTTTGTGACCAGGCGTATCCAGAATATTGATTTTGTGGTCTCTGTACTCAAAAGCTAAAACCGAAGTTGCCACAGAAATCCCTCTCTGACGCTCGATTTCCATAAAGTCGGAGGTTGCTCCTTTTTTGATTTTGTTGGATTTTACAGCACCAGCTTCCTGAATCGCCCCTCCAAAAAGCAGGAGTTTTTCCGTGAGCGTAGTTTTTCCCGCATCGGGGTGGGAGATGATTCCGAAAGTTTTTCTTTTGCTGATTTCTTGTTGTAAAGACATAATAAAATTTGAGATTGCAAAAATCGTGATTTTTATCGGATTTTGAAAATCGGTTTTGTATCTAGATAATAATATCTAAATCTAAGCGATTATTTTGACTGAGCAGAAACAAAAACCTCGACAAAGGTTAAAAAGTTACCTTCAGAAAAAAATTAATTTTTTAAAATTAAAACGATTCAAAAATTAATCATCTTATCAGGGTATTTAGATTGATTCACTTTCAGGTAATAGACCAGAACCAAACCTAGCAGTGCAATGCCAACGCTTAAGGGAAAATATAGGGTAGTCCAAATTGATC
>DLND01000020.1:0-640 GCA_002476905.1 Flavobacteriales bacterium UBA7519 | reverse complement strand
TCCTAACGAAATATCAATAAATAAACCATAACCTGCCAAAGCAGAACCTTGGTTGGAAGAAGGAACGGTTTTCATAGCCATTACACCTAATGCTGGAAATATCAGAGAAAATCTTAAACCTGTAATTCCGGCACCAATCAATGCAAAATAAGGATGAGATGATAATGTAATAATCGTTAATCCCAAGGTTTCCACAGCCAGACAAACAATAGCTACATTGATTCCGCCAAAACGGTTGATGGCATTACTGAAAACTAATCGGCCGGCAACGAACAAAATCCCGAAAACAGATAAGCACATCGCACCATGGAAAATTGATTTTGAAGCATTTTGAGATATTAATTATTAGATAAATTTAAGGCGAGATTTCGTCATAAATTCTGCCAAAATGAGTAACTTTCGGCTTTCAAATGAGCAGAAGCTGCTTTCTCACGCAAAGTTAGACGAAATTCTCGATTCAAGAAATATGCTGAACCCTCATATAAAAATTACCGTTTGATGACTAAGTTTCAGAAGTTAATAAAATCTATAAAACATATTATAAAGCAGCCAAGTCTGCTAAATCTGATTCTGGATCAGAACGATATCAGGAAGGCAGAATTTCAGGAAAAATATCCTCTATTATTGAGATTACTGCGAT
>DLND01000030.1 GCA_002476905.1 Flavobacteriales bacterium UBA7519 | reverse complement strand
ACAGAAACATAAAATTTGATTTTTGGCTCGGTTCCAGAAGGACGAACACAAACTTTAGTTCCGTCTTGTGTATAAAAAATCAATACGTTAGACTTTGGAATATCGTCCATTACTTTTTTCTCGTTTTTAGAAACAACGAAACAAGTCTGCTCTTTGAAATCCTTCACTTCTTCTACAAGAGAACCAGCAATTTCTTTTGGTGGATTACTTCTAAAATCACTCATCATTTGCGTGATTTCTTCAGCTCCAGTTCTACCCT
Organism: Flavobacteriales bacterium UBA7519; assembly: GCA_002476905.1. GTDB lineage: Bacteria > Bacteroidota > Bacteroidia > Flavobacteriales > Weeksellaceae > Epilithonimonas. Next base: position 6,556 of record DLND01000030.1, on the reverse strand, counting down.
TTCTTACGACATTAATTAAGCCTTCGTAATAGAACCCAACTTCTTTGTAGATGTCAATCATATATTCGTAAACCGTTGTGCCATTAGCTTTACACCAAGCAGCGATTTCACAAGCTGTCAAGATTGAACCACAAGAATCTTTGTCACGAACGAAATCTCCAGTCATAAAACCGAAACTTTCTTCGCCTCCACAAATGAATTTTTCCTGACCTTCAAAATCACGAATCATTTTTCCAATCCATTTGAAACCAGTTAATCCAACCTTGCAATCCACTCCGAATTTCTCAGCAACATCAAAGAAAACATCAGAAGTCACAATCGTAGAACCAATGAATTCTTTTCCTGTAATTTTTCCAGCTTTTTTCCATTGGTCAAGGATATAATAAGTTAAGATTGTATTAGTTTGATTTCCATTCAGAAGCTGCATCTCGCCTTCAAGATTTCTTACAGCAATTCCTAATCTGTCGCCGTCTGGGTCTGTTCCGATAACGATATCAGCGTTGGTAATTCTTGCCAAATCCATCGCCATAGAAAGTGCAGCAGGCTCTTCCGGATTCGGGGAAGCAACTGTTGGGAAATTTCCGCTTGGAATCATTTGCTCCTTAACCAAATCTAACTTTGTAAATCCAGCTTTTTTAAGAGCTTTTGGAACAGTTGTATAAGTTGTTCCGTGGATAGATGTAAAAACGATGTTTAGATTGTCTCTTCCAACATTTTGATAAAGAGAATTTTCCATACAAGCATCGATGTAAACATCATCCTGGTCTTCTCCAATCCATTCGATTAGGTCATCATTTCCGTTGAACTTGATATCTTCAAATTTTGTAGAATAAACTTCTCTGATGATATTTTCATCATCTGGCGGAACGATTTGCGCACCGTCATTCCAATACACTTTGTAACCGTTATATTCCGGTGGATTGTGAGAAGCCGTCAAAACGATTCCCGCATTACATTTTTTATCACGAACGGTAAAAGATAATTCCGGAGTTGGACGATGTTCTTTGAACAAAAGAACTTTGATTCCATTAGCTGTCAAAACATCAGCCACGATTTTTCCGAATTCTTTTGAATTATTACGAACGTCATAAGCAATCGCAACTTTGATTTCACCAGAAAACTGCTGATGAAGATAATTAGCAAGCCCTTGAGTTGCTTGCCCTAATGTGTATTTATTTAAACGATTGGTTCCAACACCCATCACGCCACGCATTCCGCCTGTTCCGAATTCTAATTCTCTGTAAAAAGAATCTTCCAAATCCGGTGAATTGGAATCAATTAAAGTTTGTACAGCATTTCTAGTTTCTTCATCAAAAGTTTCGGAAAGCCAAAGTTTTGCTTTATCTAATGTTGATAATTCTGACATTATTTATAGTTTTTGTTTCTTAATTAATTTTCTTATTCTCCAAAGTCGCTTTGTCAGTTACTTTCAGTTTTTTTGAAGGATTTCCGTAATAAACCAATTTCGATGTATTACCGATTTTCCCTTTGATTTGTTCATCCACGTTCAGTTCTGCATAATTTCCGTTCTGAGAATCGATTTCCAAATCTTTGATATACCAATAAGGCGAAATAATACTTGCTGTATCTTTGATATTAAGCTTGGCTAAAGTTGTTTTTCCCAACAGATTAGCGCGGCTTTTGTTCGCCATTTCTATCTCAGATTTTTCTGAAATCACTGAACCGATAAATTTAGCATTATCTTTTAAATGAAGTGCGAAATTTTCAACTTTCATTTGGCTTGAGATGTTAAGTTCTACAGAATCAGCGATTTTAATCACATCGAACGAATTTTTTCCGTAAATCGTGATATTATAAAAATCAACTTTATCTGTTTCGCTTTTCTCTGTGATTGACAGATTTTTGTCTTTAACTTCAATATTCAGATTATCAAAGAAATTCGGATAAGTTTCTACATTCACAAAGTTGTGTGGACTTTGGACATAAAACACACGAAATTTTCCTTTCAAATCAAGTTTGGAAAACTCAGAAAGTTCAATATCTTTGGACTGAATTTCTCCTTTTGGAGAGACTTTTCCACAAGAAATGATGATTATCGAAAAGATAAAGAGATATGTAAAGGAATTAAGAATTCGTTTCAATTGAGTAATTTTTATTCGAAGCAATTTACAATTATTTTCAGACAATCAGAAGATGACTTTAATCAAAAAGAAAGTCCGCCGTATCTCACGAAACTTCCTAATAGCAGCATCAAAACACCGATTGTTGTAACCGACAAAATGTGAAAAGCCATCAATGGTAAAGATTTGGCAGTCAGTTTTGGAATCACAAAAAAATTAGCACTGATTGCAAATAATACTGTTATCAGAAGTAAAATCAATTTCAGAGAAATAACAGTTTCTATAGGATTCGAAAAATGAAACCAATTTGAAAAACCAATTCCGAATTGATAAGCCATCCAAATTCCTGTTATAACCATCAGAAGTAAAGCCGGAATCCCTATTTTCTCGTACTTTCTTTCGAAATCTAGAAGAATTTCCACGTCTTTCTTTTTGAGAACTTCCGGCAAAATTGATATTGACAAAATTAAATGTCCGCCAACCCAAACCGAGGCTCCCAAAAGATGGAAAATCAATAACAAATGATGACTCATAATTAAATCATTTCTTCGATATGATAATTCTTGTGCTCGCGGTTGCTTCTGATAATCAATTCGCCTAAGAATCCAGCTACGAAAAGTAAACTTCCCAAAATCATCATTGTCAAAGCAATGAAAAACCAAGGATTGTCGGCAATCAAATTTCCATAGATTTTGAAAATATAAACATCAATCAGTTTCGAAACTCCAAGCCAAACCGCAGATAAAAATCCGATGATGAACATCAAAGTTCCTGCAGCACCAAAGAAATGCATTGGTCTTCCTCCAAATCTGCTCACAAACCAAAGTGTAACCAAATCTAAAAATCCACGAACAAAACGTTCTGTACCGAATTTCGAAGTTCCATAAGGTCTTGCCTGATGCTGAACCGGTTTTTCAGTAATGTTTCTGAAACCAGCATTAGCAGCTAAAACCGGAATATATCGGTGCATATCGCCATAAACATCAATAGATTTTACAACCTGCTTTCTGTAAGCTTTCAAGCCGCAATTGAAATCGTGAAGAGAAACGCCCGAAACTTTTCTAGCCGCTGCATTAAATAGTTTTGAAGGAATATTTTTGGTCATCACATTATCAAAACGTTTCTTTTTCCAACCGCTTACGATGTCATAATTGCCTTTGACAACCATCTCATACAACTCCGGAATCTCTTCCGGGAAATCCTGAAGATCAGCATCCATCGTAATCACAACGTCACCATTCACTTTTTCGAAAGCTGCGTGCAATGCCTGGGATTTTCCGTAATTTTTGGAGAACTTGATCCCGTGAATCTGCGGATACTGGATCTTCATATTTTCTATGATAGACCAGGACAAATCTGTGCTGCCGTCATCAATAAACCAGACTTCATAAGACAATTTGCTGTCTCGGCAGACATTGTCAATCCTTGTAAAGAGCTCTTCCAGAGATTCTTGCTCGTTAAGTAATGGGACGATTATAGAAAGATTCATTTTTTTTATAAAAAGATGTTAGATGTTAGATATCAGATATTAGATTTTTTAATTTTAGAGTAAATCATTTATTTAAATAAAACCCTATAATCATTTATTATCCAACATGTTATTCGTAGCGTTTTTTGTTTTTCAAAAAGCCTGCAATGATAATAGACAAAAGTAAATAAAATAGTAAAAATCCACCAAAAATAGCCGATAAAAATTGGAAAGAAAAATAGTTTCTGTTTTGTTTTTTGGCAATTTCTCTGGCTAATTTTTGTTGTTTATAATTATCTTCCAGTTCTTTAACTTTAGTTTTGTCTTTTTGATTGGCTGCTTCTACTTTAAGTTTTGCGTAAGACTCATCCAAATTATTAAGTTCAGTTTGGATGTATTGATGATTCAGCATTTCTCTCGCTTCTGTATCTGCATAATTGAGAAAAGCGAAAATTGCCAACATAGAAAGTCCGCCTCCAACGAACAAAGTCACAAAACATTGTTTGAAAGCTTGTGGATAAGTGATTTTATTGTTTCCACGCAACCAAAGAACGGAAAGAAATCCAGCCAAAACATACAGAAAAGTCATCCCAAAAGCATTGACTTTCATACTGGTATCAAAATAATTAGCATCTGCGAAAAAGTAATAGACAACGAAGAAAATCAACATTGTCGCTAAAAATAAACCAAAGCCAACGGCTACAGGATTTTTTATCATAATCTTATTTTTCTAAAAAAAATTGAAAATATTTAATTCTGAGAATCAGTTTTTTAAAATCATAATTGGATTAATAATATTAATATTCTGTGTTTCTCATTTTTTAATTCAATATTAAATTTTATCTTTGCACTGGCAAGTCCTAAACAACCAGCTCCTGAGAATCCTCCAGGGTGGGAACGCAGCAAAGGTAATCGGTTGTAGCGGTGTGATTTAGGTAGCTTGCCATTTTTTATTTCTATAGGTTACGAGATTAAGCCATATTCAAGATTTTGAATTGACTTAATCTCTTAATTTTTTGTTAGAATTCGAACTCCTCTCCTAGTTTTGGTAAAGTGAATTCGATGTTCTTATCAGTGAAATGCTTTTTGGCTTCTTCGTGATTGATCTCGATTGGTGGAAAAGTATCGAAATGACAACCAATCACTTTTGGTGTTTTCAATAATTCTGATGCTGCAAAAGCCGCTTTTCTAGGGCACATTGTATAATGTTTCCCAACTGGAAGGATAGACAAGTCTAAAGTCCCGAAAACCTGCGGAAACAAGCTCATTTCCGAACTTACACCAGTATCTCCAGCTAGATAAAGATTTCTTCTATCCGCAAATCTGAAAATATATCCAGCTGCTAAACCTCCGTAACTTCCGTCTGGGAAAGAACTGGTGTGCAAAGCAGGAACCATAGAAATCTTCAAATCATCGATTTTTGCAGAACCTCCAAAGTTGATATCAATATTATTAGGATGTCCAAAGTATCCGCAAATCTCTGGCTGACCAATAACGGTTGCATCTGGATGATTTTCAAGAACTTCTTTCACATCTCCAGTATGATCGCCGTGTGCGTGTGTAATCAAAATATAATCGATTTTCTGAGCTTTGATATCAAAACCAGATTGCTCTTTCTGATAGTTGTAAAAAGGGTCAGCAAGAATCGTTTTTCCGTTGTATGTGAACAAAAAACAGTTTTGTCCTAAGAATTTTATTTTCATTTTTATTTGATTTATTAATTAACAAAATTAAGCCCGAAAGCTGTCAAAACAGCCATCATAAAAGTTAAGATTCCGACTTGTTTTAGGAATGGGTCTAGTAGTTTTGGTTCTTGGATTTTCATAATTGTTCTCCTCAATTTCATAAACGGGAACATTAGAATCATCACGATAAATGGATAATAAACAACACCTTGATTGCTGTTGGCGAAGTTAATCATCAGAAATGTAAGCATTAGCAAAATCGGAAGTTGCAACAAAATGATTTCATAAATCATCGCTTTTTTGTAGCCCAATCTCAATGCAAACGTTTTCTTTCCAGATATTTCGTCATTCACAATATCTCTCATATTATTGAGATTAAGAACCGCCATACTCAACATTCCAATAGCAGAAGCAGGAATCAAAATATCGTAATCGAAGGTTTTTGTGAACAGAAAATAACTTCCACAAACCGAAACCAATCCGAAAAAGATGAATACAAAAATATCTCCTAATCCCAAATACCCATAAGGTTTTTTACCAACCGTATAACCGATCGCAGCCAAAATACAAGCCACTCCTAAGCCGATAAAAATCCAGAATTCTCTAATATTCGATGGATAAAAAGCAACATACAACAATGCAACTGTTGCAGCAAAAGATAAAATTGATAACAAAATCACAGCATTTCTCATTTGAGTTGCAGTTATTTTCCCGGAAGCCACAGCTCTTTGTTCTGCTTGCCCGATTCTATTTTTGTCGGTTCCTTTTACACCATCGCCATAATCGTTGGCAAAATTGGAAAGAATTTGATATAATAAAGTTACTAAAAGCGCCAAAGCAAAAATTCTCCAATCCCAAGTTCCTCCATTTTCAGAAAGTCTCCATCTGGCAATGAAAGCTCCCATAATAATTCCACTCAAAGAAAGCGGTAAAGTTCTAAGCCTTGCGGCTTGTATCCAATGTTTCATTTATTTTTTTATAAAAAGTAAAATGTAGAATGTACTTTTTTTTATTTAAAGTTTATAAGTACTTTTTACGTTGTACTATCGACATTGTACAATATTACGAGATCCACTGGTCGTCTCCGAAATTCGGTTTTCGTTTTTCCAGGAAGGCATTTCTACCCTCTTTGGCTTCTTCTGTCATATAAGCTAAACGCGTTGCTTCGCCAGCAAAAATCTGCTGACCAACCATTCCATCGTCTGTCAAATTCATAGCGAATTTTAGCATTCTGATAGAAGTTGGAGATTTTGCAAGAATCTCCTGAGCCCATTCGTAAGCCGTATCTTCTAATTCAGCGTGAGGAATCACTGCGTTGACCA
>DLND01000187.1 GCA_002476905.1 Flavobacteriales bacterium UBA7519 | reverse complement strand
GCGGTCTTCCGATCTGTCGCAATTAATCTTTCCGATATTCCTAAAAACAACTATAAAAAAATAAAATTCGGACTCGGCGTCAGTCAGTTGGCTTATCTTTTAGGGCAGGACGGACAGGGGATTTTCTGGCAAAAAGCGAAAGAATCCGGTATGGCGTGGTCTTGGGCTGCCGGTTATATTTTTACAAAACTGGAAGGTTTATACGGAACAGCTGCTGCGGATAAAGAATTTATGAATCACGCTGGAAATATGGGAAATACAACAGCCAACGGAACAGCAGATCTTTACAGAGAAGTAACACTGGATCTGCCTACAACTGCACGGGTGAGCAAAGATATCACACCATCTATCCATATTTTGGCAGATCTGAATCAGTATCTGAGTGGACAAAACAAACTGACCCTTACTGGAGACAATGATATGAGTATGGGATCGGATCAACATCTGGTGAATGTGAGTGAAAATCTTATCAAGATGTTCAAAGTGGATCACTTACATAATGTTTAAAAAAATATTCAAATTCCAAAGTGTGCGTTTTTGCATGCTTTGGATTTTTGCCGCTTTAGTGTGCAGTGCTTTTATAGGCTGTAAGGACGATTTTGAAGGTGAAGAATATATTGCTAATCGAGCCTATGATCTGGAGATTCCCGAGGATTTTCCGGCATTAGCTTTTGAAAGGGACAAGAATCCTGTCACGGTAAATGGTGTGGCTTTGGGGAAGAAGTTATTTTATGAGGGCAGATTGTCCCATAACAATACCATTTCCTGCGGCTTTTGTCATATACAGGAAAATGCGTTCACCCATCACGGTCATCCGGTTAGCCACGGCATTGACAACAGACTGGGGATCAGGAATGCACCACCAATTCAGAATATGGCTTTTCTCAGCAATTTTACTTGGGACGGCGTAAGCCACGATCTGGACGAACGCTCATTAGTTCCCATCACTACAGATTTTGAAATGGACAGTTCAATGCCGGAAGTGGTAGGAAAACTAAATACCGATGCCAACTATAAAAAGCTTTTTAAGGCGGCTTTTGGTGATGAGAATATTACGGGAGAGCGAGTTTTGAAAGCGATTTCCCAGTTTATGGCGGCGATGGTTTCTGCAGATTCTAAATATGACCGTGTGCTGAAGGGGAAAACCGCTTTTACGGCAGAAGAAAATGAGGGTTACAAATTGTTCAGAACTAATTGTGCAAGCTGCCATTCCGGAGCTTTATTCACGGATGAAAGTTTTCGGAATACAGGGATGTATTACAATACTCAGTATAATGACAGAGGGCGATACCGTGTTACGCTGGATTGGAATGATAACATGAAGTTCCGTGTGCCAAGCCTCAGAAATGTAGAATATACAGCGCCTTATATGCACGATGGTCGTTTTACCACGCTGGAAGCCGTTCTCAATTTTTATTCAGATCTGGTGGAAAATCAGCCCAATCTTGATCCTTTGCTAAAAAAGGACGGTCACATCGGGATCAGTATGAATGCTATGGAAAAGCAATACATCATTGTTTTCCTGAAAACCCTTAGTGATCAGAATTTTATTACCAATAAAGCATTCGCAGAGTAATTATCAATGGTGACGCGCTTTAGCCCGTCTTAAACAGTAGAACACTTTTCGGATTTAGTTAAAATTTAATTGTTAAAAAATGAAATACTTTATATTATTCATCATTTCCTTGTTCACTTTTATCCCCATAAAATCAAAAAATATCACGGACACTCTGTATGTTCCACGTTACGAATCCACCGTCTTTACCGCTTCTAAGAGCCAGGCATTTTTTTGTGACGCATGCGGATGTGCTGCAGGAAATGGGTCGTCAGGATTTGAATCTTTACTGAATCCGCAATTTATCGGGATCAAATATTTCGCGCAGCATTACAAAGCCAAAGAAAACCTTTTTGTAGCGGATCTCTCTCAGGATCAGTACTTCAATACCGTTCAGCTTTGGGGGAAAATTCCTGTCACTGAAAAGCTAAGCATCTACGGAAGTATTCCGTTTCAGTTTCATAGCAAAAAAACACTTCAGGGCGACATCAGCATTAGTGGAATAGGGGATGCCAGTCTTATGGGCATCTATGAATTGGTGAAATCTAAGAATTCGTTTCACCAGATTAACGCAGGATTGGGCGTTAAAATTCCACTCGGAAAATTTGACGAAAAAGGAATTACGGGAGTCAATCCAAGTTTTCAACTGGGAACAGGAAGTTGGGATTATCAGCTTGCAATGAACTATAAATTTCAGAAAGACCGATTGGCATTGCTCATCAATACAGATTATACCATCAAAACTGAAAATAAAAAACATTATCGGTTCGGAGATCAGTGGAACTACTCTGCTACAGCATTTTACAGAGTTTGGAACAGCACGCAAAGTGTTTTATCTGGCAAGATCGGTTTGCAGGGCGAGGTGTTCGACTGGAACCGCCAGTTCAGTGAGGTGATGCCAAAAACAGCAGGAAGCGCCCTGTATGGAAAAGCTGGTTTTGAAGTATCTTTGAGTAAGTTAAGCCTCGGAACGGAACTGATGTTGCCAGCTTACACCAATCTGGCCGGTGGTGATATTGAAGCCAAATCCAGATTCAGTTTGTTTCTTAATTTTGGTTTATAAAATAATTAAGGAGGGCTTTTTTGCTCTCCTTTTTCAATTGTAACAGTGTCAATATGATTTACAATCGGTTTTGTTCTGCTGTTTTTTCACCGGCTTTAGCATCCTTTACTTTCTGATTTTCAAAATTGTAATACATCAGCATGTAAATAAAAATATTGGTTATAGAGTAGGATCTGGAGGCATAGAGGAAATTGTAATTCGGACGATCTATGCGCTTAATTTACGATAAGTCGGGCAGGCTTTTGGGTAGTTTTTCCAATATAATTTTGGCTGAGTACGCAGCATTGCAGATTTAATTAATTCCCCGTTAATTTCGTATTAATTAAGTGTGATTTTTATTTAATTAACAATCTATAGTTCTTTACTTTTCATTAAATTAATAATTTTTATATTAGCGACCCTTTAATAAAGAAGGGTTTTTTAATGAAATCATCCCATATTTAGTATGATGAAGAAAGGACAGATAGTGGAAATTCCTGCGGAATCAGAAATCTACCGAGCAGAAGCTCCGGCATTCCATTCCAAACGGGATGAGTTGGTCTGGAAAGCCGCAAGGAGACCATATTCATTGTTTGATGGTTTTTTGGTAGGTGAGCACGATGGTGCAGACCGTTTCAGACTGGGGCAGAGAAAAGGAATCAATGTGGGCGGAAAAAAAGAACCCTTGTATGTGATTGGGATCGATGAAGGGGATAACAGGATTTTTGTAGGGGCAGGCAGTGAGCATCCGGGCTTGCTGACGCAGGTCGTTCGCTTGGGGCAGCAGACAGATAGCTTTGATGACTTCAGCTGTTCGGAGGATGCGTTGCAACACGGAGTGCAGATATCATTTGTACCTGCAGCGGGTGACGGGGAGATTGCCGCCAGGCTTTACAGGTTCGATGGTGATTATTTTCTCGAATTCGACCGTTTGGTTCCAGTCACTATTACCGAAAATCCTTTTGTTGTCCGTATAAAATAAGTATAAACAAAAAAAATAAATATTTTAAAATGAAATTAAAACTTTCTTTTTTTGCTGGTATTGTGTCATTGTTTGCTTCTGCACAGTCGGCGCCATCTTATTATTCTGGTGTCAATTTCAGCAAGACAGGCAATGCGCTGAAAAGCGAGCTCGCCACACTAATCACCAGCACCCACACCAAGACCATTTCCTACAGCGAGTTGCAAACGCTGATGAAAACCAGTGATGTGGATCCTCAGAACCCGGCAAATATACTGCTGATTTACGGCTCCCAAAGTTCCGGTACTCACCAGAGAAGCCGTCCTATAGGTGGTTCGTGGAACCGTGAGCACGTTTATGCCAAATCCAAAGGAACACCCAATCTTGGAACTTCCGGTCCTGGTGCAGACGGGCATCACCTCCGTCCTGCAGATAATACGCTGAACAGTACCAGAGGAAGTCTTTCATTTGATGACGGAACAGGTGCTACCGCTTATACGACAAGCCGTGGCGGATGGTTTCCTGGCGATGAATGGAAAGGCGATGTTGCCAGGATTCTGATGTATATGTATGTCAGATACAACAGCAGATGTCTGCCACTTAACATCACGATGAATCCATCAACCTATTCTTCTGATTTTCCGGATATTCTCTTGAAATGGAATATCGAAGATCCTGTTTCCGACTTTGAAAAACAAAGAAATAGTGTGGTAGCTCAAACCCAGGGTAATAGAAACCCGTTTATAGATAACGCTTATCTTGCCACAGTAATTTGGGGAGGTCCAGCAGCGCAGAATACTTGGCCGGACACCTTCAGTGGGGGAACTACTTTGGATTCCGAAGCACCTTCTGCACCTGGTAATCTAACCGTTACAGGTGTAACTTCTACTTCGGTGGCATTATCTTGGACAGCATCCACCGATAATGTAGCAGTTAGCGGTTATGATGTTTATTTGGACAATGCATTCAAAACGTCTGTCACTTCCACTTCAGCAGCCATTTCAGGTCTTGCACCTTCCACCACATACATGATATATGTTGTGGCGAGAGATGCTGCGGGTAACAAATCCAATAGCAGCGCTACGCTTCAGGCTCAGACACTTGGTACAGATAATCCTGATGGTACACCAACCACCTGCGGAACTGAAGATTTTGAAAACATTCCGGCTACCAATTCATCTTATTCGGAAAGAACGTGGGTAAACAAAGGCATTACCTGGACTGCTACCAATGCCAGAACAGATAAGCAGATCCACATCGATGGGGATAATAACAGAGCGATTTGTTTGAGAAAAGGTACTCTGACTTCTTCTACCATATCCGGAGGTATTGGATCATTAACGGTAAAAACTTATCTTCCGTTCAGCGATGGCGAAGGATCATACACACTGAAGGTAAATG
>DLND01000190.1 GCA_002476905.1 Flavobacteriales bacterium UBA7519 | reverse complement strand
ACTGCGTGTTTTCCATGGCTTCCGTCCACATAAGTGTACATTTGCATCCTGTTTTTTGGGTGTCTCCCGATGTGACCCGTAACCGTACCTACATCATCCTGAACATTGCCCCAAACAAAAGCCCAATAAAGCCTTTTCGTTTTCCTATCAAAAAACTGTTTTGCCAGGTGACTGAGTGCGTATTCGTTTTTAGCAATTACCAGTAATCCTGATGTATCTTTATCAATCCTGTGAACCAGACCGACTCTGTCCAGATCGGAATTATAATTCGGATCTTTTGAAAAATGAAAAGCCAAAGCATTCACCAGTGTTCCGTCCCAATTCCCAAATCCAGGGTGAACCACCATTCCGGGATCTTTATCCACTACAACAAGGTCATCATCTTCATAAACGATATTAATAGGAATATCTTGTGGGATGATCACATTTTCTCTTGGCGGATGAGCAAGGAGCACACTGATTTCATCGCCCGGTTTTACTCTGTAGTTTTGCTTTACGGGATTTCCATTCACCACGACATTACCCGCTCTGCAAGTCTGAGAAATTTTATTTCGGGAAGAGTTCTGACGGTGTATCAGCAAAAATTTATCAATCCTAAGGGGTTCCTGATTTTTATCCACCTTAATATTAAGATGCTCAAAAAGTCCACTGTTTTCATCAGCAGAACTATCATCATCAGTGAATTCGTTTTCCAGAAAATCTTCGTTTTCGTCCAGCATATTTTAATTTTAAAAGGCTCCAACTAATCGCTGAAGCCTTTATAATTTTTATTCTATTACAACTTTTTTGGGTTTAGGCTTTTCCGCAGGTTTAGAATTTTGCGGTGTTGCAGAATTATTAGTTTTTACAGTAGCTTGTGGAGAACCGACTGAAGGACTGGAATTCGTATTCGCAGGTTTCGGTTTCGGTACTGCTGTAGCAGTATTGGCTACAGGTGGATTTTTGGTTACCGGTGCAGGCTTCTCTTCTGCTGCAGGTATTTCGTGGTATTCAATGGGAGCTAATGTAGTATCTATCTTAGGACGATACATCTCATCCAGCTGCTTAATCTTGTTCTGCATTTCGGCAGGTGTTTTTTTACTAGCCCAGAGGTCAATCTGCATTCCCTGATCCCGCAATGCTCCAAACTCTGGATCCTGATAATATACAATATCTGAATCATCCTTTCCGCCATCTTCGTGCTCCACAATACCCACTTCAAACAAAGCCTGAGCAATAATTTTTTTAGCTTCCTGAACTGTTCTTCCGACAACATTAGGAATGGATACATTTCTAAGCGGTCCGGAACCTATGACCAAATCAACGGCTGAAAATCTAGGAATTTGAGTCCCTGGCTTCACACTTGTTCCATTATAAAGAATTCTGAGTACGGCATCTCTTTGGATACTTGGTTCATAAAGCGTGTCCCCCACCTTCAGTCCTACAAGATTCAGCTGGTTAAACGCTAAACCTTTATATCTATCAATAATATCTGGAATAGCCACTTTCGCCCAAGTTCTAGGATTAACTTTCAAGGTGATAATTCTTCCATTCTTTACATTAGAACCTGGACTCGGGTTAACGGCCAAAACCTGAAAAGGACGGAATTTCGGATCATACTTAAAACTATCTACTTCATATTCCAGACCGGAATCGTCCAGGATTTTAATAGCGTCGTGTACTGTCATATTCATAACATTAGGTACAGGAACTTCTTCTCCGTGATTCGTATGAAACTCCAGCCATCGGAATGTGAGCCATACCAAACCGGCAAAAAGAGCCATTGCCAAAACTATATTAACTAATACTTTCCAGTGGAAAAGTGACTTGAACATAATTATTCTTTTTCAGAAATAGTAACGCAAAGATAGATAATTAAATTGTATTATTCTTTCATAGAACTGTTACAAAAAGAAAATCGGTCAATTGCTATAAAAACCTTATTTTTGTACTTTCAAAAACTTATGGAGTCAATTACAATTCACGACAAAAATTTCGTACCCTACCTGAAACACGATGAAATTCAGGAAATTATAAAAAATTTAGCGTTTAAAGTTTACGAAGATTACAAAGACGAAACCCCAATTTTCATTGGTGTTTTGAATGGTGTAATTATGTTTTTTTCGGATTTTTTAAAATATTATCCTGGTAAATGTGAAATTGCTTTTTTACAGGTAAGTTCTTATTCTGGAACCCAATCTACTGGTATTGTTTATAAAAAAATGGAACTTACAAAAGATGTTGTGGATCGTCACATCATCCTTATGGAAGACATCGTAGATACAGGAAATACGCTAGAAAACCTTTTTGAATATTTCAAAAACACGCAACGTCCTAAATCTTTGAAAGTAGCTTCTTTACTTTTGAAACCAGATGTTTTCAAAAAAGATTTTACAGTAGATTATGTTGCAAAAGAGATTCCTAACAAGTTTGTCTTAGGCTACGGATTAGATTATGATGAATTGGGAAGAAACCTACCAGATCTTTATCAATTAGAGGAAGGAAGAATCAATCATTAGTATTATACTGAAAGAAATAAATCAATAATAAATTTAAAGAAATTATGATCAATATCGTTCTCTTTGGTCCACCGGGAAGTGGAAAAGGAACTCAAGCTCAACTGCTTATTGACAAATTCAATCTGAAGCAGATTTCAACTGGAGATCTTTTCAGATACAATATGAAAAATGATACAAACCTTGGTAAACTTGCAAAATCATACATTGATAAAGGAGAGTTGGTTCCGGACCAAGTGACTATTGATATGCTTGTTGATGAGCTTAGAAAACCTACAAATACCAACGGATTCATTTTCGACGGATTTCCAAGAACAGCACACCAGACCGATGCTTTGGAAAACATTGTGAAAGATGAGCTAGGAACAGAAATCAGTGTTTGCCTTTCATTAGTTGTGGATGATGAAGCTTTGGTACAAAGGCTTTTGAAACGTGGCGAGACAAGTGGAAGAACAGATGATTCTAATGAAGATATTATCCGAAATAGAATCAAGGAATACTATGCAAAGACAGCAGAAGTTGCTGAACTTTATAAAAAACAAGGCAAATATGTAGAGGTAAACGGGATTGGAGACATTTCCGAAATATCAGAAAAATTATTTGCTGAAGTAGAAAAAATTAAGTAAAAATATGTCGCTAGTTTTTGGTAGATGGTAATAGATTATTCTTCTGCCAACCAAAAACTTTCGACCTTGAACCAAACTATTATGTCCAATTTTGTAGATTACGTAAAAATACATTGTAAAAGTGGCCACGGCGGAGCCGGATCCGCACACCTCCGAAGAGAAAAATATATACCAAAAGGTGGTCCGGACGGAGGAGACGGCGGGCGTGGCGGTCACGTAATTATGAAAGGTAATGCTAATGAATGGACACTACTCCCACTGCGGTACACACGACACGTGAAAGCGGAACGCGGTCAGAATGGAGGTAAAAATCAATTAACCGGAGCTTATGGAGCCGATGTTTATATCAATGTTCCTCTAGGTACGATTGCTAAAAATGAAGACGGAGAAATCATCGGTGAAATAATGGAAGACGGTCAGGAGATTATTCTAATGGAAGGTGGAAAAGGCGGTCTTGGAAACGAAAACTTCAAATCATCCACCAACCAAACACCGAGATATGCACAACCCGGAATGGAAGGTCAGGAAGGTTATGTGATTTTCGAGTTGAAGATCTTAGCAGATGTTGGTCTGGTAGGATTTCCAAACGCAGGGAAATCAACCTTATTATCATCCGTCTCCGCAGCCAAACCAAAAATTGCAGATTACGCTTTTACAACGCTTACACCCAATCTGGGAATCGTGGAATGGCGAAATTACAAATCCTTCGTAATGGCTGATATTCCTGGAATTATTGAAGGGGCAGCAGAAGGAAAAGGACTCGGACACCGATTTTTAAGACATATCGAGCGTAATTCTATTTTATTATTTTTAATTCCTGCAGATTCTGAAGATCATTTTCAGGAGTTTAAAATCCTTGAAAACGAACTAAAAGAATACAATCATGAACTAATGGATAAAGATTTTATCTTATCTGTTTCAAAATCTGATCTTTTGGATGATG
>DLND01000213.1 GCA_002476905.1 Flavobacteriales bacterium UBA7519 | reverse complement strand
ATCGTCATCATTATTCATTGCGGAGCCGGAAACGTTGTTGTTTGGCAACCCAAAAGCAGCGCCGGGATCTATCGTGATGTTGATCTTGTCAAAACCGGAAGGTTCATCTTTCTGTCCAAAGTTGGATGGTGTGTACTCGTAATTGGTTCCAAGATCAGCAAACTTACCGATATTCTTATGGAAGGCTAAACGAACATCTGCGGTTGCACCATTTCTGTGCTTGGCAATGATGATTTCAGCCTGATTTTCCGTGCTGGTTTCTGCGCCTTCTTCGTCATTGTCCCAAACTGCAATTTTATAATACTCTGGTCGGAAGATGAATGATACGATATCCGCATCCTGCTCAATCGCTCCGGATTCCCGCAGGTCGGAAAGCATCGGTCTTTTCCCAGGTCGTGTTTCCACGGTTCTGGACAGCTGGGAAAGTGCAATTACTGGAACGTTCAGTTCTTTGGCAATCGCTTTCAGGGAACGGGAAATCATCGCAATTTCCTGCTCACGGTTTCCACCACCTTTTCCAGAGCTGGCCGTCATCAGCTGTAGATAATCGACCATAATGATTTTCACGCCGTGTTGCATTACCAGTCTTCGGCACTTTGCTCGGAAATCGAAGATTGACAATGAAGGCGTTTCATCAATATAAAGTGGCGCATTTTCTAATGAAGAAACGTTGGTGAAGAGCCTTTGCCATTCATCATCAGACATTTGACCTTTTCTTAATTTCTCAGAAGAAATTCCGGTTTCAGAAGAAATCATCCTTGTAATCAACTGAACCGATGCCATCTCCAGCGAGAAAAGTGCCATTGGGATATTGTGGTCCACGCAAATATTTCTCGCCATCGATAAGATGAAAGCAGTTTTCCCCATCGCCGGTCTTGCCGCAATAATGATAAGGTCAGAGTTTTGCCAACCTCCGGTTTCTTTATCAAGGGCAGTAAATCCGGACGGAATTCCGGACAAACCTTCTTTATCTTTTAACGATTTGATTTTGTCAATCGCTTCTTTTACTAATGAATTGGCAGTGTCGAATCCTTTTTTAATCGTTCCATTCGTGATTTCAAAAAAAGATTGTTCGGCTTTGTCCAACAATTCGAAAACGTCAGTTGACTCTTTGTAAGAACTATCGATAACATTGGCAGATACATTGATTAATGAACGAAGAATGAACTTCTCCAAAATCACACGAACGTGATATTCTATGTGCGCAGAAGAACTTACACCCATTGTCAAATCTATGATATAATGGTCACCGCCGGCAAGATTCAGTTTTTCATTCTTTTTCAAATCCTGAATCACCGTCATCAAATCGATAGGAGAGTTGCTCTCATACAATTTTAAAATTGATGCGAAAATCGTCTGATGCCTTGGGTCGTAAAAAACATCAGGCGTTAATAAATCGATGGAATGGTCAAGCCCCTTTCTGTCTATTAGAAAAGTTCCGATGACGATTCGTTCAAAATCCAAAGCATTGGGCGGCATTTTGCCATCTGAAATAGAGAGTTCCTTTGCAAAATTACCGTGAATCAAACTCGATAATGTATCTTTCTGTGCCATTGTACAAAGATAGAATTTTTATGACTTTCAATAATTTTAGTTATGAGAAAACAACTAACATTTATCGGATCATAATGTTAGTAAATCAAAATTATTTGTAACATTTCGCTGTAATATCGAACTTAATAGATATAAACATTAGCAAATTCTAAATTTCATTAAATTTAACAAAAAAAAGAAATCTCTATGCTGCAACGATTTATAAGATTAGAATTCAAAAGTTTTTTCAGATCCAGTTCTTTGGCGACTAATATTGTTGTTAAGATTTTCCAGCTTTTGGGAATGTTGTATTTTCTGGCGATGTTTGTGTTTATAGCTTTCGGAGCATACTATTTTCCGAAAAAAGAATTGCATATCGACCCATTGCCATTCATCAGCAAGTTTATGATTTATTGGCTGATAGCAGATTTGTTCCTGAGATATTTTTTCCAGCAAATGCCAACACAGAATATCAAACCTTTCCTGACAATGAACATCAAGAAAACCACGTTGGTCAATTATATGATTAGCAAGACTTTTCTGTCATTTTTCAGTTGGGGCGGGCTTTTTATTTATTTGCCGTTGTTAGGAATTTTGCTTTATAACGGCTATTCGGTTTTGGGCAGTTTCTCTTGGATTTTGGCAGTTATTATTCTGAGTTTTAGCATCAATCTGATTAATATTCTTCTCAATGGTAAAGATTTAGCTATCTGGATTATTGGTGGCCTTTTGGTTCTTGCAGGCGGATTGGATTATTACAATATCATTGCGCTTTCATCAGCTTCAGAGAAGTTTTTTATGATGTTTTATAACCATTGGTATTCGATTGCGATACCTATTGTGATATTTGGTCTTCTTTATACTTTTTGCAGAAAATTCATTTACGATAATTTCTATCTTGACAAAGGTTTGGAAATGAAACAGGAAGTTGGCAAAACAGAAAACATCCAATTTCTGAATAAATACGGTGTTCTTGGAACTTTCATCAACAACGATATCCGAATGATAAAACGAAGCAAAGCTGCAAAATCTATCGCTTTGGGAAGTTTTCTATTCTTGTTTTACGGTTTGCTTTTGT
Source organism: Flavobacteriales bacterium UBA7519 (assembly GCA_002476905.1). Classification (GTDB taxonomy): domain Bacteria; phylum Bacteroidota; class Bacteroidia; order Flavobacteriales; family Weeksellaceae; genus Epilithonimonas. The sequence continues at coordinate 6,231 of DLND01000213.1, read as the reverse complement.
TCAGTTCTCCCGCTTACAAAACGGCGTATATGCAACTGTTTATGGGGCTTTTCGTCACGGGTGGATTTCTGTTTTTGTTCGGGCAGAGAGTTCCGTCTTTCGACAGTTCCTATTATCCGTTGATGATGACGCTGAATGTCCCTTACAAAGAATATCTGAAAGCCAAATGGTGGATGATTGTGAGTGCTGTGGCCGTGAGTATGATTTTGGCAGTTGGTTATGCGTTCGTGAGTTGGGATTTGTATTTCACGTTTTTGGCGGCCGGACTTTACAATGTCGGTGTCAATTCTCAGGTCGTTTTGTTATCGGGTGCATTTAACAAAAATCCGATTGACCTCAATGCAAGAGGAAAAACATTGGGCAAGAAAAATAATTTCAGTTTCAAAAATATCCTGCTTCTATTGCCACAGATGGTTTTGCCAATGGCAGTTTTCGGAGTTTCAAAATATTTTTTCGGGACAACGGCAGCTGTGGCGAGTTTGTGTGTTTTAGGATTGATTGGCTTTTTCCTCAGAGAAAAATTCTTCGATTTCATTGTCAAATTGTACAAAAAAGAAAAATACTCAACCATTAAAGCCTTCAAAGGGAATTAAAATAATTTGGGCAGCTATTTGATTACATCGAAAGCTATTTAATATTTATTTTTTTATGGCAGCTTTTCCGTCTTCCGCTCCCAAACCTAACGAAGTGGTTCGACGAAGTCAATCTTTTTGTCATTGCGAACGAAGTGAAGCAATCTGTAGAAAATTTGTACAATCGCAATAACAAAAAGGATTTCCGCTCAAGCCAGGCTGCGTGCAATTCGCTGTTAATTAAAATCTAACATATAATTTCTCACTTCTAACATCTATAAAAATGATAACAATAAATAACCTTTCCAAAGTTTACGAAACCAAAAAAGTTTTATCTATAGAAAACCTCGATTTCCAAAAAGGGCAAACCATTGGTTTGGTTGGAAATAATGGTGCGGGAAAAACCACATTATTCAGTTTAATTCTGGATTTGATAGAACCAAGTTCTGGATTTGTTTCCATCGACGGAGAGAAAGTCAATGAATCAGAAAACTGGAAAAACAAAGTCGGTGCATTTATCGATGAAACTTTTCTCATTGGCTATTTGACTCCAGAAGAATATTTCTATTTCTTAGGAGAGCTCAGAGGGCAAAGCAAAGCTAATGTTGACGATTTCCTGAAAAACTTCACCGATTTTTTCAACGGAGAAATCCTAAATGCCAAAAAATACATCCGCGACCTTTCGAAAGGAAATATGAAAAAAGTCGGAATCATCGGAGCATTAATCGGAACACCAGCGATTATTATTCTGGATGAACCTTTTGCAAACCTTGACCCTTCAACACAAATTAAATTGAAAAATCTGATCAGAGATTGGTCACAAAACTCAGATTCCACATTCCTGATTTCCAGCCACGATTTGGCTCATACGACAGAAGTTTGCGAAAGAATTGTGGTCATCAACAAAGGCGAACTTGTAAAAGATATAAAAACTTCTCCTGAAACGCTGAGAGATTTGGAGCAATACTTTGCTGACCAAGTAACTTCGAATTAATTTTTAAACCACATAGACACATAGTTTTATTATATTTTCTATGTGTCTATGTGGTTAGATTTTTTAGCATTTTAATGTGAAGAAACGGCTTTCAGTCCAACGATGGAAGCAATTAAAGTGAAAATAAAAAATAATCGCCAGAATGTTGCCGGTTCTTTGAAGATAAAAATCCCCACCAAAACAGTTCCTACCGCTCCGATTCCCGTCCAGACTGCATAAGCTGTTCCCAGTGGAAGAGTCTGCGTCGCTTTGATTAAAAGAAGCATACTTGCAATCAAAGAAATTCCAAATCCGGCGTACCAAAAGTAAGATTCGGTTCCTGATGTTTCTTTGGCTTTTCCTAAACAAGATGTGAATCCAACTTCAAAAAGCCCTCCAAGAATTAAAAAAATCCAGTTCATTTATTTATCAATTTTAATGAGACAAATTTCTGAATAGGATGCTACGGATTTTTTTACAAATGTTAAAAAATCAATCAAATTTCACTTCGGATTCTGCTAAGACTAACTTGAGTAATTCCAAGATAAGATGCTATGTAACCCAATTGAACTCTCTGGATTATCTCGGGTTGTTTTGTCAAAAGTTCTTCATAACGTTGACTTGCTGTTCTGAACTGTCTGGAAATGAATAATTCTTCTGTTTTTACCAATTCTTTCTCAGCTAATTTTCTTCCCCAATTCGCAATATTGATATCAGTTTCAAATAATTTCCGCAAATCATCGATTTTTAATTGATACAAAATACAATCTTCCAAAAGCTGAATATTTTCATAATTCTGATGATTATCAACATAACTTTTCATCGGCAAAACAACATCGCCTTCTTTTCCAAACCAAAATGTTAAATCCTGATTTTCTTGCGGAACAAAAGCTCTTACAATTCCCTTTTTAATAAAATAAATCGTTTTCTCAACTTTTCCAGCTTTGATGATAATGCTGTCTTTCGGAAATTCGATTTCTGAAATCAAATTCTTTAAAACGGATTTTGAATGTTCTGGAAGTTTGAAAATTTGGTCAAGAATTGTATCAATGTTCATAGGTTGAAATTAATCAATTAAAACAAAAAACTCCAAGGAAATCCTCGGAGTTTTGATAATATTTAGAATCTGAAATCTTATTTCAAACTTCCCACCATATCCTCTGGTTTCACCCACTCATCAAATTGTTCTGGTGTCAAAAGTCCAAGGTTCACGGCTTCTTCTTTCAATGTAGTTCCATTTTTGTGAGCTGTTTTAGCAATTTTTGCCGCATTGTCGTAACCGATGTGCGTGTTAAGTGCAGTTACCAACATCAGGGATTTGTCCACCAATTCTTTGATTCTAGGCTCGTTTGGCTCAATTCCAACAGCACAATGATCGTTGAAGGAAATCATCGCATCCGCCAGCAATTGTGCAGACTGCAAGAAGTTCGCAGCCATTACAGGTTTGAAAACATTCAGTTCATAATTTCCTTGAGTTCCTGCGAAAGAAATAGTCGTATCATTTCCTAGAACCTGAGCGCAAACCATAGTCAAAGCTTCGTTCTGTGTAGGATTCACTTTTCCGGGCATAATAGAAGAACCTGGCTCATTCTCAGGAATGTGAATTTCACCAATTCCAGAACGTGGACCAGAAGCTAGCAATCTGATATCCTGAGCAATTTTGTAAAGAGAAACCGCCAATTGTTTCAACGCACCGTGAGTTTCCACGATTCCGTCGTGAGCCGCCAAAGCTTCAAATTTATTCGGAGCAGTTACAAAAGGAAGACCTGTGAAATCTGCAATATATTTCGCCACCACTACATCATAACCTTTTGGCGTGTTAAGTCCCGTTCCAACCGCAGTTCCACCAAGAGCCAACTCTTTTAAATGGTCAAGCGTATTATTAATCGCTTTTTTCGCATAATCCAACTGCGCAACATAGCCAGAGAATTCTTGTCCAAGCGTCAAAGGCGTTGCATCCATAAGGTGTGTTCTTCCAATTTTTACAATATTCTGGAATTTTTTCGCTTTTTCGTCCAATGTATTTCTCAATTTTTCCAAAGCCGGAAGCGTATCTTTTACAACTTTAGTATAAGCTGCAATGTGCATCGCTGTTGGATAAGTATCGTTAGAAGACTGAGATTTGTTAACATCATCATTCGGATGAACTTCCGTTTTTTCGCCTAATTTTCCTCCACCGTTTACGTGAGATTTATTGGCAACAACTTCGTTCACATTCATATTAGATTGTGTTCCCGAACCGGTTTGCCAGATAACCAATGGAAATTGGTCATACAATTCTCCTGCAAGAATTTCATCACAAACTTTCCCGATTGCATCTCTTTTTTCATTAGAAAGAACGCCCAATTCCGCATTGGTATAAGCTGCCGCTTTTTTTAGGTAAGCAAATGCATCGATGATTTCGCGAGGCATACTTCCTTCCGGGCCGATTTTGAAATTGTTTCTGGAACGCTCTGTTTGCGCACCCCAAAATTTATCAGCAGGCACTTGCACTTCGCCCATCGTGTCTTTTTCAATTCTGTAATTCATTGTATAATTTTTAAATTTATTAGAAGCTTAATCCCGCTTTCCGCTCATACTCCTCACGCCAAGGCTTTTCCCAAGGCTTGTTGCGGGGTAACCGCTGCAATCGGGGCTATTGGGTTTCCATCTTTTTAGAAATTTTCACCCTTTGATTTTGTTGATTTTTACAACCTTACGAAAATACTAAAAACTGAAAATTCAGCAAAATGAAAAAAATCAATCCGGAAATTTTGTGAAATAGAATAAAAACGCCTATTTTTGCTCAAAATATATAGCATTATGATGTTATCAGCTTTTTGGCCGTTTTACCAATTTCTTTGGACCGTTTATTTCTTCACAATGATGTTGTGCGGATTCTGGTGTATTTTGATGTTTTTCGGATTTATCGTACCACTTTGGTTAACTGAAGGTGTCGCGGAATATTTTGGGAAAATCAACAAAAACTTTGACCCGGAAAAAGTACGATACAAAAAATTGTATGAACAAGAAGGTGTAGAAGTTATCTACCAAAGACCTGCAGGAGAAAAACCAGTTTCTCACGGTCATCACCACTAATTTGGCAATTTTCTTTTCGTGAGAGATTGCACTCAAAGCGAAACAATATATAATAAGTCCATTCTTTCGAGAGTGGATTTTCTTTTTTTACCACATAGACACATAGTTATGTATAGATTTAAGATAAAATAGGAATGTGCTTAGTTCTATTTTATCTTTTTTAAAAGTAAATATTACATTTTCTATGTGTCTATGTGGTTTTATTAATTTTTATATTGTTTCTAAGATATTCGCAAAGAACATAATTAAATGTCAATTTCTAAAGATTAACCTAGTGAACCTTGCGCAAAAACTTTGTGCCTTTGTGGTAAAAAAATCAAATTATTTTTCTTGATTTTTGGCTCTTTCTTCTTGTTTCTTAATTCCGTATCTTTGCAAACTAAAATTTACCTATGTCTAAGTCATTAATTCCAAAACTGGAAGCGATAAAACAACGATATAACGAGGTGGCCGACCTTATCATCCAACCAGATGTAATTACGGATCAGAAAAGATATTCCGCACTTAACAAAGAATATAGTGACCTTGGAAAGATTGTGAGGGTTTTTGATGAATATAAAAACGCCTTGGATACCATTGCTGAGTCTGACGAAATCATCGCTGATGGTTCTGATAAAGAATTCGTGGAAATGGCCAAACAGGAAAAATACGAAGCGCAGGACAAACTTCCTGTTTTAGAAGAAGAGCTCAAATATCTTCTTATTCCCAAAGATCCTGCCGATGACAAGAATATTATCTTGGAAATGCGTGCAGGAACTGGTGGTGATGAAGCGGCGATCTTTGTGGAGGATATGTACAGAATGTATTCCATGTATTTTAAAACCAAAGGCTGGAAACACGAAATCACAGATTCTAGCGAAGCATCCAAAGGATATAAAGAGCTGATAATGAAAGTAGAAGGCGAAAGCGTTTACGGAATCATGAAATTCGAGTCAGGAGTTCACCGCGTACAACGTGTGCCGGAAACCGAATCTCAGGGTCGTGTTCACACGTCAGCTATTACAATTGCAGTATTGCCGGAAGCGGAGGAAGTGGATGTTGAAATCAATCCTGCTGATATAGAAATGCAAACGTCGCGGTCCGGAGGAGCTGGTGGACAGAATGTTAACAAGGTTGAAACCAAAGTTCAGTTAACACACAAGCCTTCCGGGATAGTTGTGGTTTGTCAGCAGGCTCGTTCTCAGTTGGCTAACAGGGAATTAGCAATGGAAATGCTAAGAGCAAAATTGTATGACATCAAGCTTCAGGAAGTGGTTGGAGATATTGCGGCACAAAGAAAAACCATGGTTTCCACAGGTGACCGTTCGGCTAAAATCAAAACTTATAATTACCCGCAAGGAAGGGTGACCGACCATAGAATCAATAAATCGATTTATAATTTGGATGCTTATATGAATGGCGATATCCAGGAAATGATTGATGCGGTGATTATGGCAGAAAATGCAGAAAAACTGAAAGGTGAGGAAGAAGGAATTGCATAATTTCTCTTTTACTATAAAAATTAGAATCCGTCTCACAATAAAAATTGAGGCGGATTTTTTATTGCAGTTCCAATCTTCAATGTTTTGGAAAAAGAAAAAGTTGTCTTCTTTAGGCAACTTTCTTTCT
>DLND01000024.1:10011-12631 GCA_002476905.1 Flavobacteriales bacterium UBA7519 | reverse complement strand
CCCGAACTCAGGTTAAATTTACTCATTCTATCTGCCAAATTCGTACCATTGAAAGTAAAATAATCATTAAATTAGCCCGCAAAATAATATTCTCAATGAAAAAAATATTTTTAGCATTGACCCTGATTCTGGGTTATGCACAAATGAGAGCTGACGAAGGGATGTGGCTTCTGATGCTCATAAAACGTCTGAATGGAGTGGATATGCAGAAAGAAGGTCTGCACCTGACACCGGAAGAAATTTATTCTGTTAATAATTCTAGTGTGAAAGATGCCATCGTAAGTTTTGGTGGTTTCTGTACCGGTGAGATTGTTTCTAACCAAGGTTTGATTTTCACGAATCACCACTGCGGTTACGATGCTGTTGCGTCAGCTTCTACGCCTGAAAAAGATTATCTGAAAAATGGATTCTGGGCAATGAAACCTAATGAAGAATTCAATGCTAAAGGTTTATATGTCAGATTTTTGGTAAGAATGGATGACGTTTCTGCAAGAATCAATGCTAAATTGAATAACAATATGTCTGCAGCTGAGAGAAAAGCAGTTATCGATGCCGAATATAAAGCTATACAGACAGAAAATTCGGAGAACGGAAAATATACTGTTGTAGTAAAAGATTTCTTCAATGGTAACGAGTTCTATTATTTTGTTTATCAAGACTATAAAGATATTAGATTGGTTGGCGCACCGCCTTCATCTTTAGGAAAATTCGGTGGCGATACAGATAACTGGGAATGGCCAAGACACACAGCAGACTTTACTGTTTTTCGTGTTTATGCTGATGCAAACGGCAATCCGGCTGAATACTCTGAAGCTAATACACCACTAAAGCCAAAACATTTCTTGCCCGTTTCTTTAAGAGGTTACAAGCCTGGAGATTTCACAATGATCTTGGGTTACCCGGGAAGAACCAACCGTTATCTGACATCTTACGGCATCGAGCAAATGGTAGATAAAGATTACCCGGCTTGGGTAGAAGCGTCCAAAGTTGCGATGGATGTGATGAAAAAGTATATGGATAAGGACAAAGCGACTCAGTTAGATTACGCTTCTCAATACGCAAGTGTTGCCAATTACTGGAAAAACAGACAGGGAACTATTGATGCTGTAAAGAAAAACGGAACGGTAGCTGAGAAACAAAAACTAGAGCAAACATACAATCAGTGGGCAGCTCAGTCTCCAAATGAGCAAACTTATTACGGTGTTTTACCAGAAATCAAAGCTTATTACGAGCAAGTTTCTGGAAGAAATGTAGAGAGAAATTATGGTGGGATTTTACAAAGAAACGCACATTATATTGCTACAGCGTATCAGTTAGGCAGTCTTTTCAAAACATATGCTGACCAAGACGAAGTCGGAAAAGCTGCGATGAAACAAAAAGTTCTAGATGCTGTTGATAAAGCTTATGATGGTTTCCACGACAATGTCGAAGGCGATATGCTAGTAGCATTAACCTCGCTTTACAAAACAAGAGTTGCTAAAGAATTTGCATCGCCAACAATTGTGGCTGCCGATGTGAACAATCTTTCTACAATGGCTTATGAATCTGTTTTTGCTAATAAAAAATCTGCTTTAGCTTTTATCAACAATCCTGACAGATTGAAAATCGATGCAGATAAATTGAGACAATTTGCCAATGGCATCGTTGAAGACCAAAAATTAGGATTGGAAAAATATTCTAAAGTAGATGAGAATTTTGCTAAAAACAGCAGACTTTTCTTAGATGGACTTAGAAAAGCACAACCAGAGAAAAAATTCTATCCAGACGCTAACTCAACGATGAGATTAACTTACGGAACAATTGAAACATTGCCTGAAAGAGCGGACAGAAACTATAAAGGCATCAAGGAAAACTATTATACCGACATCAATGGTATGGTTGCCAAATACAAAAAAGGTGACGAAGAGTTTGACCTGCCTCAGAAAGTTCTGGACCTTGCCAAGAAAAAAGATTACGGTCAATATGCGGATAAAAAAGGTGGCTTTATGCCAATTAACTTCTTGTCTAATAATGACATCACAGGCGGCAACTCAGGTTCACCAATCATCGATGGAAACGGTCATTTGATCGGTCTTGCTTTCGATGGAAACAGCGAAGCGTTGAGCGGTGATATCGTTTTCGAACCAAAATTGCAGCGAACAATCAATGTGGATGTTCGTTATGTTCTTTGGATTATCGACAAATATGCCGGTGCAACTAGATTGATCAGCGAATTAACTTTGGTAAAATAACTTATCAGAGTAATTATAACGAGCCACCAATATTTTGGTGGCTTTTTTGTTGGGTGTACTTCTAAAAAAATTTTTCATAATTTTTTTGTAAATTAGAGAAATCATTTTTATGAGTTTAAAAACATTATTTCATTGGTCTTATATTTTCCCGGTTTTATCATTGCTCTATTATTTGCTTGGTGTCACAGATGACAGTCCGCTTATGGCAGCTTTAGGAGGTTTATTACTAATTGCGGCTGTTCTCTCGGCAGTTCATCACGCAGAAGTTGTTGCCCATAAAGTAGGCGAACCATTCGGAACCATTATTCTCGCCATTTGTATAACTGTTCTGGAAGTTGGACTCATTGTTTCACTGATGATGGCGGGCGGAAACCAGGCCGCAACATTAT
>DLND01000024.1:0-9961 GCA_002476905.1 Flavobacteriales bacterium UBA7519 | reverse complement strand
GCCGCAACATTACCAAGAGATACGGTTTTCGCTGCGATAATGCTAATCCTGAATGGGATACTTGGCGCTTGCCTGCTGGTAGGCGGTGTAAAATTCAAAGAACAGTTTTTCGCACGATCCTCTGGAAATATGGCTTTAATAGGCTTGGTCGCCATTGTGGTAATGACTTTAATCTTACCAAATTATACCACCAGTGAGATAACGCCTTCTTTCAATAATTCTCAACTCATTTTTTTCTCAGTAGCTGCGCTTGTTATTTATGGCACTTTTTTGATGGTTCAGACAGTCCGTCACAGGAACTATTTTCTTCCCGAAGGTGATGAAGATACACACGCTGAACCACCTTCCAACCTCACCAGTTTCATTAGTTTATTATTTTTAATTCTCTGTTTGGGCGTAGTCGTATTTTTGGCCAAATCCCTTTCTCCGCAGATTGAAAATGTAGTTCAGAGCTTTGGGGCTCCAGAATCACTTGTCGGCGTTATCATTGCAGCTGTGGTATTACTTCCGGAAGGATTGGCTGCCATAAAAGCTGCCCGAAGAAACCAATTCCAGACCAGCCTAAATCTGGCGCTTGGCTCTGCCTTAGCAAGCATTGGTCTCACGATTCCCTGCGTAGCCGTAGTTTGTATTATTTTTGATTTGCCCTTGGTTTTAGGGCTAGATACGAAATCTATGATCCTGCTCGGATTATCGCTTTACACCGTTATGCTTTCATTGAACAGAGGAAAGACCAATGTTTTATATGGCGTTGTATTATTAGTGAATCTTTTTGCTTACGTTTTTACAGTTATCGTACCTTAGAATTTATATTTTTGATGAATGAACAACTACGAAACCGACAGACTGATTTTAAAACCTGCCGAAGTGCAAGACGCAGATTTTTTCCTCGAATTATACAATATGCCATCATTCATCCAATACATCGGTGACAGGAATCTTCGGACTAAAGAAGATGCAGAGAATTACATCACCGATCGTTTCCTTCCTCATATCGAAAAGTTAGGCTATGGGAATTATGTTGTGATTCATAAAGAACTCAACAAAAAAATCGGTGCTGTTGGGGTATTTGTTCGGGACGGAATCGAGGTTCCTGATATTGGTTTTTCTTTTTTCCCTGATTTTGAAGGAAAAGGATTTGCTTATGAATCAGCTTCGAAACTCAAAGAATTGGTCGCTACAAATTTTGGTTTGACAAAAATTTCTGCGATGACTTCTGATGAAAATATTCCTTCTCAAAAATTAATCGAAAGACTAGGATTGAAGTTCCAGAAATATGTCATTTTCCCTGATGATAATGAAAAATTGAGATATTATGAAAATTGAATTCAATCTGCCTCATCGCATCGAAATCATTGAACCGAAGAAATTAATTGGATTCAGCATTACAACTTCTTTTCAGGATGATAAAACACAGATTGTCTGGAAGAAATTTATGATGAGAAGAAATGAAATCGTTAACCGAATTTCCAATCAATTATTCTCGCTTCAAATCTATCCTGACAATTTTAAACGAAATCAAACTTTCAGAAAATACGCTTTGGCGGAAGTTTCTGATTTCGATAATAATCCTAATGATTTTGAAACTTTCGAATTAGCAAGTGGAAAATATCTGGTTTTTAATTACAAAGGAAAAGCGGAAAATGGACCGGAACTTTTCAGATATCTATTTCAAAATGTCATTCCAGAAAATCAATTTGAAGTTGACAACAGACCACATTTTGAGATTTTTGGAGAGGATTATAACCCGAATGATAAATCTGCTGAAGAAGAGATTTGGATTCCAATAAAGTAAAAAAAGTCTCGCAGATTAGGCAGATATTGCGAGTTTTTCATCTGCGAAATCTGTAAAATCTGCGAGAGAGTTTTGCTAATTTCTATTCCAAAATCTGCGCAGCGTGGTCTTTGGTCTTAACTTTATCGATAACCTGAGTACAAATTCCGTTTTCATCAAAAACAAAAGTGGTTCTCACAATTCCCATAAACTCTCTCCCCATAAATTTTTTCAACTGCCAAACTCCAAATTTGCCAATGATATCGTGATTCTCATCGGCTATGATATCAAATGGCAACTCATTTTTATCACTGAAATTTTTTTGACGCTTAACAGAATCTGCACTCACTCCTAATAATTGATAACCTTTCTTCTTCAAAACTGAATAATTGTCGCGCAAATTACAAGCTTCGGCAGTACAACCTGGCGTGCTTGCTTTTGGATAAAAGAAAACAACTAATTTTTTGCCTTTGAATTGTTCTGAATTAATCTCTTTTCCTTCTTGATTTGTTCCAACAAATTCCGGTAAAGAATCGCCAACCTTCAACATAATTTCTATTTTTGTTGATACAAATTTAGCATCAAAATGACGAAAAAGCAAAGAGCGCAGATTGTTCAGGAAGAATTAGAAAAATTATACCCCGAAGTTCCGATTCCGCTGGATCACAAAGATGCTTATACTCTTATGGTTGCGGTCGCACTCTCTGCACAGACGACGGACAAAAAAGTGAACCAAATCACACCAAAACTTTTTGCTGTTGCTGATACGCCTGAGAAAATGGCTAAGCTGAGCGTGGAAGAAATCAAGGAACTCATCAAAGAAATTGGACTTGCCAATTCCAAAGCGAAAAACTTGAAAAAAATGGCGGAAGTACTTGTTGAAAAGCACAATTCTGTGGTCCCTCAGACCTTCGAAGAACTGGAAAGTCTGGCTGGTGTTGGTCACAAAACAGCTTCTGTTGTAATGAGCCAAGGATTTGGTTTTCCTGCATTTCCGGTTGATACACATATCCATAGATTGATGACACAATGGAAATTAACTTCAGGAAAAAACGTAGTAGAAACCGAAAGAGATGCAAAAAATCTTTGGAATGAAAATGTTTGGAATAAGCTTCATCTTCAGATTATTTTTTACGGAAGAGAATATGCGCCGGCGAGAGGAAATAAAGAAAAGGATTTTATTCCGAAGCTTTTGTTTCCAGAAAAAACTTAATTTTTATTCTTCAGCATTCTCCTCATATGGAAATATTTGGTTTGCTTGATGTGATGCGGATATTTCCTTCCTTTCGGAATATTATTGAAAATCAAAGCCATAACTAACAAAATCAGAACGCCACTCAAAACAGGCGACAAAGCATACCAATAACCCAAAGCTTGAATTTTTCCAGCTGGAAGAACAGCAATCAAAGCTGTTGCACCACCTGGCGGATGCATTGTTTTGGTAATCTGCATCACAACAATAGATGAAGCGACTGAAATAGAAGCATTCAACCAAAGAATATCTGGTAAGAATTTATAAGCCGTAACACCAACTAAAGCTGATAAAACGTGTCCGCCAATCAGATTTCTGGGTTGTGCCAAAGGACTATTAACAGCGCCATAAATCAAAACACTTGATGCGCCGAATGAACCAATTAGAAATACATTTTCAATCTCGGTCAAATGTTGTGACTGCAAAAAAGCAATCAATCCAATCCCAAAAAAAGCGCCAAGAAATGACCAAAAATGGTCTTTGAAATCGACCAAAGTCTCTTGGTAAAAAATATATCTTGTGTGTCGCAGCCTTCTTTTTATATGTTTCTTCATTTTTTTAATTCTTTGCCCAAAGCTCCATTTTACGTTCCAAAACTTCTAATGGAAGACAACCTTGGCTCAAAATCTCGTCGTGGAAAGACGCCAAATTGAATTTCTTTCCTTGTTCTTTTTGATATTTATTTCTCAGTTCACGGATTTTCATCGCACCCGTTTTGTAGCTTAAAGCTTGTCCAGGCAAAGCCATATAACGCTCCACTTCCGCCGTTGCGCCAGCTTCGTCATAAGCGACATTGCTTAAGAAATATTTAATCGCTTCTTCGCGAGACATTTGTCCTGTGTGAATTCCTGTATCAATAACGAGACGAACTGCTCTCAACATCTCATCACTCAAAGAACCCATTTTTTGATAAGGATCTGTATAAAGTCCAAACTCTGAACCTAAGGATTCGCAATACAACGCCCAACCTTCACCGTAAGCACCAATCCAACCGAATCTCATAAACTTCGGTAATTTGGTGTTTTCCTGTTGCAAAGAAATCTGATAATGATGTCCGGGAATCGCTTCGTGCAGGAAAAGAGACTCCATTCCGGATGTCACGTTGAATTTTGTTGGGTCAGGAATTGGCATATAAAAAATCCCTGGACGTTTTCCATCGGCACTTCCTTGGATATACTCTGCACTGGCACTCGCTTCACGGTATTTTTCTGTTTGGCGAATTTCGAAAGGTGTTTTAGGCGTTACGTTGAACATCGTTTTCAACTTCGGAGTGATTTTGTCCAAAATTGACTGAAATCCTGCCAATACTTCTGCCGAAGTTTTATAAGGCATCGCTTTTGGGTCGGTTTTCACATAATTCAGAAATTCTTCCAGCGAACCTTTGAAACCAATTTGAGCTTTTACTTTTTCCATTTCTTTACGGATTCTTTCTACTTCTTCCAATCCGGTTTTATGGATCTCATCCGGTGTTTTATCCGTTGTAGTCCAGCTTTTGACATAATAAGCATAAACATTACTACCATTTGGCAATGCATCATAACCATCTGTCGTTCTAGCTTTTGGCAAATATTCTTTTTCTAAAAAATCAGCCATCTTCAGATAGGCAGGAATCAACTTATTCTTGATAGCATCTTGGTAAAGCTTGGCATATTTGTTGGCAGTCACCGGTTTGAAATCTTTCGGAAGGTTTTTTATAGGACCGTAAAAAATATTTTTATCGATTTCAAAAGTTGTGATTTCCTCAGCTTTCATTTGTGGAATCATTTTTAAGACTAATGATTTTGGAAGAACCACATTATTTTTAATTCCTAATCTAAAATTCTCAATTGCAGAATCCATCCAAATTGGGAATTCATCAACTCTTTTCAACCAATTATCATAATCTTTTTCGGTTTTGAAAGGCTGAATTCCTGTTCCACTTCCCAACATCGGAAAAGTCAAGGGCAAACCATCAAACTGTGTGAAAGGAATATATTCGGGATGATAAGCATAACGTTCTTGTTTGTCAATCAATGTATATTCCAAAACATCAAAAACTACTTTCTGGTCATTATCCAAACTATTATAATCGATTGATTTCAGTTGATTCTGAACCGAATTATAAAATGCAATTTCTTTTTTGATAAAATCTTGACTCAGATTATTTGGTAAAAGGTCATTATATCTTTCGTCACCTTGCGAAGTAGCTTCCAGAGGATATAATTTCAAATATTCTTCATAATAATTACTCGCAATAGAATCTAAATCAGAAGTATTGAATCCTTCATTCTTTACCATCGGAGAATCTCCTTTTTTACAGGATATTAAATTGATAGACAATCCTATAAGCAGCAATATTTTGTAAAAAAATTTCATTTTGTAAATTTTGTAGTGTAAATATAATATAAAGTCAGGAATCCCCGTTTCATTTGCGGTATAAAGTCATTATATATTAAAAAAACATTAACAGACGTAACAGTTCTTATGATTATTATCAAAAATAATTAATAAAAATTTTTCAAATTCATTCAATTTTTTATCTTTGTTCAGCACAATTAAAAATTTATAATAATCTATTATCCTTAAAATGAAAGGAATCTTAAAGATTTATCACCCAGAGGAAACTCTTAAATATTTCATCGATAGCACTTATTGCAAATCTGTTTACATCAACTCACAGAATTTTTTGGAAGTTGAGATTATAACAAACGACTCATTGGACCACGTGGATGATGATTCTTTACAATACAATTTCCCGCAATTATCTTTAGACATTATAGAATTTCCTATTACAACATCTGAATTAGAAGGACAAACGTTCATTATTGAAGATACGGATGATGAAGTTTTCACAGAAGTTGACCTTTTTGATGATGAAGAGGCATTCTTGTTCGAGAATGAATTGAAGTTTGATAAAAACGAAACGGACGACCTTCAGCTTTCTTGGAGAGGTTTAATCACTGATTTCTATACTGGTTCTGAAAACCCTATTCCCTTCAAATTAAAATGCCACTTCCGTCCGGACGAGATAGAAGTTGACGATTAATACTTTCCGAAAATAATATTTATATTTACGAATCGTTATAAAAACAATATTATAACGCTTACAAGCCATTGCCAATGTATCAGGACCTGGATGATATTATTTTCGAAGATAGACATAAAGCTTACGGCGCTTATGCTTTCCGCAAACATTATGATTTTACGCTTACCAAAGCTCTGGTAGTCGGAATTTTCTTGTTCTCTATTTTATTTTTTCTTCCAGCTTCTTTTATTAAAACTAAAAAAACAACTGCTGTCAACAGTGAAAAGATAATTCCTGTTGAATTGACAGAAATGCGTATCAATTACGGCGATAACCGAAATGGAAAAGGCACCGAAGAGCCAAAAGAGAAAGAAGGAAGTCCTGCGCCAATTGTTGAAAAGAAAGAAGAAACGGAAGTCTTGACAGAAGTTGCTAAAGCTTCAAAAGAAAAAGTAGAAAAAGACATTCCTGAAAATACTGTTCCGATCCCAACTAGAACCAAAAATCCGCCTGTTGCAACTAAAAAAGCGAACGACAAAGCCAACTCTCCTGTTGTTGCCAATTCTACAAAAACAACAACCGGAAAGACCAATGCAAAAGGCGACATCAAAAAAGAAAATGCAACTGGAGATGGGAAAGGGAATGCCGCAATCGGAAATCTATTGAAAGGACGAGGAACAAAATCCGGCTCTCAAGGAAACGGAACAGGACCGGGAAATTATGGTGACCCACTTGGCGGAGATGGCGATGGAAATAGCTTAATTGGAATTGACAGGAAATTAACCGGATTCATCCCAGGAACGATGGGACGAGGCGGCGCGCAACCCAACCACGACTGTTCTGCAAGTGGCAGCATCACCATTTCTTACACGGTAGACAAATCCGGAAAAGTCACTTCTGCTAGGCGACAAAGTGGTATCTCAGACCCTTGCGTAGTAAGCACCGCAATAAGTTGGGTAAAACAATACGTGAAAGCAGAATCTGCAAATGTCTCGTCCAAAGGAACTTATAAGATCACTTTTTAAAATTTCTATTAATAACCATTTTTCGTAAATTCCTTCATAATCTATTCGGATTAATCATCAACTAATTCATAAATTTGAAACTATAAAATAACAGACAAAACTATGGCAAATCAAAATATTTCTATTTGGGAATTCCTTTTTGGTGGAGGCTTACTAAGTGTTTCTCTTATCATCATCCTCATATTGTCAGGAATTGCAGCCATTGTTTTTTTTGGACAGAAATTATACGCGCTCAACAGAGAAAATCAAGTTGATCCTTATCTTCTGAAAAATGTAAACGACCTTCTGAATGACGGCAGAATCCAATCTGCTGTAGATTTTTGCAGAAGAGATAATTCGCCAGAATCCAGAAGTGTAGAAAAGGGGCTTTCCAGATTGGGAAGACCTGTGAGCGAAATTGCCAACGCCATGGAAACTCACGCTCAAATAGAACTCAACAAAGCTGAAAAAAATATCAACTATTTGGCAACACTGTCCGGCGCAGCGCCGATGTTGGGACTTTTAGGCGGTGTTTTGATTTTGGCCTCAACTTTCGGAACTTTATCAAAAACTGATACTGTGATAGCGCAAAACCTTTTAGCTGCTAATTTTTATAAAGCTTTAGCACCTTCGGCTGTTGGTCTTATCGTTGGATTTTTGTCTTATATTTTTCATAACATTTTGGTTGGAAAAGTTGATTATCTTTTGATGAAAATTCAGTATCATACCAATGAGTTTTTAGACATCATCAACAAACCTTCTTAAGATGGAATTCCAAAGAAGAACAAAAAAATTATCCGGATTGCCAATTGCGTTTTATGTAGTTGCATTGTTATTTTTTGTGCTTTTATTTTCGTTCAATTCTCTTTATTACAAAGCTTCTGAACAAACAAAACCTGTTATTGTAGAAACTCCAAAACCGATTGAAGAACCAAAAGCAGATTCTATCGTAAAACCGGAAATATATGTGCCAGACGTTGAAGTTTTACCTCCAGACACGGCGGCTCTAGCAAAAGAAACGCCCGCAGTAAAAGAAGAAAAGAAGGACGCACCAAAAACGGAGAAAGAAGATAAGAAACTTGCAAAAAAAGACGACTCTTCGACTCCGCTCAGAGTGATAGATTCTGATTCTAAAGATGATAAAATCACTAAAATCGGGAAAGACAGAATTCTTACAGGTTTCATTCCGGGAACGATGGGAAAAGCTGGAAAACTTCCTACGCACAATTGCAAAACCAAAGGTAAGTTGGTAATGTTCATCACGGTTGATAAAGCTGGAAATGTAACCAGTGCTGGAAGAAGCAGCGGAATCAAAGATGCGTGCAATATTACGGCTGCTGTGATTTGGACAAAACAATATGTAAAAGCAAAAAAATCACAGAATATATCGCAAGGAACTTATACGATTGTTTTTTAACTTATTTGGGCGCCATTTCCGGCTGTCACTACTCGCTTTTTTATTTTTTCCCACGCTTTCCTCCGCAAAAAAAATAAAAAGAGCTCAAACATGCCGTTCCATCCGGGGCGCAGTTTTGCCAATTTTTTCACCTTTCTACCCAAACAGAAATTTTTCAACATTTTAAATAGAATTCTTTTTGTTATCTTAAATTTGTATTTCACTTCATACTATGACCCCAAAAGACTATCAGGAAGCAGTAGATTGGCTTTTTGTTCAGGCTCCGAATTATCAGATTGACGGGCAAAAAGCCTACAAGCCAGGACTTGACAACATTAAAAAATTGTGTGATTTTTTCGGGAATCCACAAGATAAAATCAAAACCATCCACATTGGCGGGACCAACGGAAAAGGTTCTACAAGCAATATGCTGGCTTCAGTTCTTCAAGAATCTGGCAATAGAGTTGGACTTTACAATTCGCCGCATTTGATTGATTTTACAGAAAGAATCAAAATCAATGGAAAAAATTGTGACAAACAATTTGTTTACGATTTCATCCAAAAACTGAAACATTTGCCGGAAGATATTCGTCCTTCTTTTTTTGAATTCACGACGATAATGGCTTTCGAATATTTTTATCAGCAAAAAGTTGATTTTGCAATTATCGAAGTGGGTTTGGGCGGCCGATTGGATTCGACAAACATCATCAAACCTTTGGTTTCAGCTATTACAAATGTTCAGTTGGACCATCAGAATATTTTGGGAAACACTATCGAAGAAATCGCAAAAGAAAAAGCGGGAATTGTAAAGGAAAATGTTACAATAATTTCCGGTGACGAAAATCCTGTTGTAAAAGAAATTATTAAACAAAAAGCCTTCGAAATTAAAGCTGATTTTATCGATGCAACTGGTATTAAAACTGATTTAGTTTCAGATTTAAAAGGAAATTATCAGAAGAAAAACATCCGGGTAGTTTTGGCTTTGGTTAATGAATTGAGGAATCAAGCAATTAATATTTCTAATGATGATTTAAAATCAGGACTTCTGAATGTTCATCAAAACACAAACTTCATCGGCCGTTGGTTTGAATTTTCAAAAGACCCGTTGACAATTTGTGATACAGCACACAATCAAGCAGGATTGGAAGAAGTATTTAAGCAACTGAATGAATACGCTCAATCAAAACATATAATCTTAGGATTCGTCAATGATAAAAAAATCGATGATGTGATTCCAATGTTACCTTCGGAAGCGCAGTTCTATTTTGTAAAACCAAGCGTGGGCAGAGGGAGGCATCCGGAAGATTATGACAACTTATTGAAAAAATCTAAATTAAATTATAAAATTTTCGACTCTGTTCAGGAAGGCTATGTTGCTGCAAAACAGAATTGTAAAAAAGAGGAAATAATTTTTATAGGCGGAAGCAACTTTGTAGTGGGAGATTTTTTAGAAAAAAATTTGTGAATATTGTAATAAGTTGTATATTTGCACCACTCTAAAAGAGAATTAGAGGGTTCTTAGCTCAGTTGG
>DLND01000209.1 GCA_002476905.1 Flavobacteriales bacterium UBA7519 | reverse complement strand
TAGACAAATATCTGATTATCAGATATAAATATACAAAAATCTAAAATAATAACCAAAAAAATCCGCCTCAGTTGTGAGACGGATTCTTTTTTGTTACTAAAACTGAAACTCTTGCGTCAGTCTTTTATCTTCATCCAACTTTTCAATCAGCTTTTCCAGACCTTCGAATTTGATTTCATCGTGGAGAAAGTCTCGAAATTTAATGGTGATTTCTTTATCATAAATATCTTGGTCAAAATCCAAAATATAAACTTCGGTGTGTAAAGATGTGCTTTTGTCATCTATTGTAGGATTGGTTCCGATGCTCAGCATTCCTTTATAGAATTGATTATCAATATAAACTTCAACTACATAAGCACCGCTTTTAGGAAGCAGCTTGTTAATCGGCACTTCTATATTTGCCGTTGGATATCCAATTGTTCTACCTAATTTTTTTCCGTGGATCACTTTTCCTGTCAGAGGATAATTGTAGCCCAGCATTTCATTAGCCTCTTTGATTCTGCCTTCTGATAAAGCAATTCTGATTTTTGTAGAACTCACATTAAGATCATTTTTTTGTATAGCCTCCAATTGATTGACTTTAAAGCCTAATTCATCGGATAAAGATTGTAGCAAGTCAAAATTTCCGCTTTTATTTTTCCCGAAAGTATGATCGTGTCCTATTGTGATATGTTTCACATTTAGTTTACGAACTAGAATCTGTTCGCAAAATTCAGTTCCTGTCAGATTTCTGAATTCTTCGTCAAAGGTTTTCAAAAAGATATTCTGAATCCCGCTTTTTTCAAGTAATTCTAACTTCTCCTCAAGCGTGTTGAGCATTTTGACATCATCATTTGGATTCAGAAACTTTCTTGGATGAGGCCAAAAACTTAAAATTGCAGATTCAAGATGTTCTTTTCGTGCGATTTCATTCAATTTATTGATGATAGATAAATGTCCCAAATGAACACCATCAAACATACCTAATGATAATGCTAAAGGTGTTGTAGATTGGTAATCTGTAAGATCTCTGATGATTTTCAAATTCTGAATTTTATGGCAAAACGTAATCAAATCTGCCTGTGTAAAAATACACCTAAATAGGGTGCTAAAAATTGTCATACAAATATGATAAAAATCTTTTTTTCTGACAATGCTCATTTATAAACTTTTATTATCTTTGCGCACAAGTAAAAATTTAGTAATGGCAAACCAAATTAAAGGAAAAATTTCACAAATTATTGGACCGGTTATCGACGTGGTTTTTAATGAAGTTGAAGAATTACCAAAAATATATGACGCTTTAGAGATCACTAAAAGCAACGGAGAAAAAGTTGTATTAGAGGTAGAGCAGCACATTGGTGAGGATATGGTAAGATGTATCGCAATGGATGCTACAGATGGTCTTCAAAGAGGTCAGGAAGTAACTGGTACAGGTAAACAAATTACAATGCCAGTTGGTGATGAAGTTAACGGTCGTCTTTTCAACGTAGTTGGAGATGCTATTGACGGAATCCAGACTCTGTCAAAAGAAGGAGGTTTGCCAATTCACAGAGAAGCACCAAAATTCGATCAATTGTCCACTTCTGCTGAAGTTCTTTTCACAGGGATCAAAGTAATTGACCTTGTTGAGCCTTATGCAAAAGGAGGTAAAATTGGATTGTTCGGTGGAGCAGGTGTAGGAAAAACAGTATTGATTCAGGAATTGATCAACAACATTGCAAAAGGACACGGTGGTCTTTCTGTATTCGCAGGAGTAGGAGAAAGAACAAGAGAAGGAAATGACCTTTTGAGAGAGATGTTGGAATCTGGGATTATCAAATATGGTGATGAGTTTATGCATTCTATGGAAAATGGCGGCTGGGATCTTTCTAAAGTAGACTTAGAAGCTATGAAAGAATCTAAAGCTGCCTTCGTTTTCGGCCAGATGAATGAGCCACCAGGAGCAAGAGCTAGAGTAGCATTGTCTGGTCTTACTTTGGCTGAATATTATAGAGATGGAGGAGAAACTGGTCAAGGTAGAGATGTATTATTCTTCGTAGATAATATCTTCCGTTTTACACAAGCTGGTTCCGAGGTATCTGCACTTTTGGGTCGTATGCCATCAGCGGTAGGTTACCAGCCAACATTGGCATCAGAAATGGGTGCGATGCAGGAAAGAATTACTTCTACCAAAAACGGATCTATTACATCTGTACAGGCGGTTTATGTACCTGCGGATGACTTAACTGACCCGGCTCCTGCAACAACGTTTGCTCACTTGGATGCAACTACAGTACTAGATAGAAAAATTGCTTCATTAGGTATTTACCCAGCGGTAGATCCATTGGCTTCTACGTCAAGAATCTTGGCTCCGGAAATCATTGGTGAAGAACATTATAACTGTGCTCAAAGAGTAAAAGAAATTCTTCAGAGATACAAAGCATTGCAGGATATCATTGCGATCCTTGGTATGGAAGAATTGTCTGAAGAAGATAAATTGGTAGTTTATAGAGCGAGAAAAGTACAGAGATTCTTGTCTCAGCCTTTCCACGTTGCTGAGCAGTTTACAGGAATCCCAGGATCTTTGGTAGATATTAAAGATACCATCAAAGGATTTAATATGATCATTGATGGTGAGCTGGATCAGTATCCGGAAGCAGCATTCAACCTAAAAGGAACCATTGAAGAAGCTATCGCAGCTGGACAAAAAATGTTAGCTGAGAACGTTTAATAAATTTTAAATGTCAAATTTTAGATTTTAGATTGAATTTCAATAATTTATAATTTAAAATCTACAATCTATAATTTCATAATAATGAATATAAAAATTTTAACTCCGGAATATGTAGTTTTTGATGGCGAGGTAGAGTCAGTTCTATTGCCTGGAAAAAGCGGGCAGTTCCAGATTTTTAAGAACCACGCGGCGATAGTTTCTGCCTTGGTAAACGGTAAAGTGAAGATCTACACAGACAAAGTCGGTGCAGCTTACGAAAAATATCTGACCAAAGAAACAGAAGCCAAGTCTGCTTTCTCCTACGAGATCAAAAGTGGCGTTCTTGAATTTAACAACGATAAAGGTATTATTCTCTGCGAATAAAAAATCCTAAAATCACATAAACAAAAAAGAATCATTAATTATTTAATGATTCTTTTTTATTTTAAAAAACTGATTAAAATTACCAGCTCGTCAAACCGTTTTCAAGAGCTTTGTTGTAATTCTCCTCATCAAAAGAATAAAGATCTGGCGCTTTATGAGCTCCACCACGTTTTTGTTCATCCAATTTCTTTAGGATTCCTAGGTTTTTGATTTTTCTGTAAAAATTTCCTCTGTTTAATTCCTTTCCAAGAATAGCTTCATAGAGCTTTTGAAGCGCAGAAAGCGTGAATTTTTCAGGTAATAAATTAAATCCTATTGGTTTAATTGATATTTTTTCTCTCAGAGCTAATAGAGCTTTTTCAACGATTTCTTTATGATCCATAGCCATTTCTATCTCAGGCAATTGACTTAGATAGATCCATTCACAACTCTCACTGAACTCGCAGCGGTCAAATTGGGATTTTCAACTCCACTATGTTCTCTAATATTTATACATTGGCGATTTCTGGTTTAGGAAAATACACGAGCCAAGGTTCATCTTTGGTGGTGATGGCCATCTTGGGAGGCGCAATTGTTCCGATTTTCCAAAGTTACTTGGCAGGTCACTTTGGCGTTCAGTATTCCTTTGTTATTCCTGTATTCTGTTATCTTGTGATTTTGATTTTCGGTGGTTATTGTACCAAATTTTTGAGCCACGTAAAACATGATGCCGACGCTAAGTCCGGACATTAACATTTTACTTTATAAATATGAAAACCTGCTGTAGAGCAGGTTTTGTTTTATAATACAGACAGTTTCAACAAATCAAAAGCAACCGATATTCGCCATCGTTTTCTACCGGAGCACGATGGACACACGGCGGCACTGTCTGCTCCGGATGATCTACAGACAAACGCCAGAGATTTCCCAAACCGAGATTGATGGGATGGGCGTTGGTTTTCGGCTGGTAATGTAAATCAAAATAATACGCTTTCAAAAAAGCATCAAAATCTTCCTCTTTGCCATCGTACAGTTTTTTTAGTTTTTCACGGACTTCAGGAACCAGAATTTTTTGAATCGCCTGATCATTGGGCAATATGTCACTTGCTGCACCAAAATAAGTGCAGAGAAATGTGCTGGTAGCGATAGGTGAGCGATCTACATGATAAGAATAGACGTCGGTTGAGATGAAATCTAACTCATCATCACGTTCGTAATTTTTAATCAAATTAAGGGATGGCGATGCTCCAAAATCAGCTAATAATCGTAAATCATTTAAGATAATTTCTCTTGCAAGCTCACCATTGTCTGTGAGTCTCAGATTTTCTAAATCTTCAACAGAAACTTCTGTGATGTTGTCTTTCAGTTCAAGTTTGGAAACGATTTCTCCAAAATCTCCAACCAAATTTCTTTGCCAGCAGATCGCATTGTTGTCACCTTGGAACTCCATATCTATTAGTTCCTTAAAGGAGGAAACTTTCTTGATTTGATGATGGTTAGAAATTGTCTCAGACATATTAATACTAATATAAAATTAACGTATAATTACAAACTAAGAATAATGCCATTTTCCTTCAACTGCTGCATCGGTTTTGAGAACCAGAATAACTCGAAGTCTTCCAAATGTTCTTCATACTGATTTTTGAGTTGCAGAAGCGTCAGTTTTTTTGAATTTTCTATGCTGTATGAGTTGATAATCTCAAGAAGCCACTGTGCTTTTACCTGATCCAGTTCAATTTTCACAATATTGGTTTTTAAATGGAATGTGAGCTGCGTCAGTTTCCAAGAATTGCCTTTTTTGGTTTTGGTAATTTGATTGGTAAAAGATATTTGTTTAGTAAAAATCACTTTTGAATTGGCTTTGAAACTGAATTCTTCTTCGTCCAAAAGACAATCATGAATATAATCGGGATCAATCGTAGTTCTCGGAATTTTGAAGTCAAACCAATCCTGCAAAGGCATTTCGAAGTTGATGCCGTGCATATAATTGAACAAAGATTTCTTCAGTCCATAACTGAATTTGCTATGATCGATTCCGGTTTTATCAACAAAATCGATGTCGTTGTTGGCAAACAAAATTTCTTGTTTGATAGGTGTTACACCAAATTCCTCTGGATTCTGTCCCACTGGAGAATGTGCCGTCATCGCAAATTGATGCCAAAAGCCACTTTGCAAAATTCCCATCTCAAACAATTGACGAACCATTTCCAAGGAATCTACCGTTTCCTGAACAGTCTGGGTCGGGTAACCGTACATCAAATAAGCGTGAACCATAATTCCAGCCTCGGTAAAATGTCTTGTAACTCTGGCTACCTGTTCCACAGAAACACCTTTATCAATGAGTTTCAGAAGACGGTCACTGGCAACTTCCAGTCCACCGGAAACGGCGATGCAGCCAGAGAGTTTCAGCAGGAAACATAGATCCCGGGTAAAGCTTTTCTCGAAACGGATATTCGTCCACCAGGTTACCACAAGATTTCTCCTTAGTATCTCAAGAGCGACTTCCCTCATCAGAGCAGGCGGTGCGGCTTCGTCCACAAAGTGAAAGCCGTTTTCTCCGGTCTGCTGAATCAATTCTTCCATTCTGTCCACCAGAATTTTGGCAGAAATCGGTTCATAGATTTTAATATAATCCAGCGAAATATCACAGAAAGTACATTTGCCCCAGTAGCAACCGTGTGCCATTGTGAGCTTGTTCCAGCGCCCATCACTCCATAGGCTGTGCATTGGGTTAGCCACTTCTATTACCGAAATATACTGATTAAGTTTCAGGTCGGAATAATCTGGTGTTCCAATTTCCGATTGTTTATAATCGTGCCTATTAGAATTGTTTTTATAAGTTACGTTGCCATTTTCCAGCAGGAATGTTCTTTTAAATTCTGCGTCATCATTAGCTTGATTTTGGAGGCTACCGGTTATAACTAATTCCAAAGGTAATTCTCCATCATCTAAAGTAATAAAATCAAAGAATTCAAAAACCCGGGCATCTTTTAAATCCCTAAGTTCGGTGTTGGGGAAGCCTCCGCCCATCGCTGTTTGTATGTGTGGATAATGTTTTTTTATAAACTTTGCGCACCGGAAAGCAGAGTATAAATTACCTGGAAAAGGCACCGAAAAGCAAACCAGTTTTGGCTGTACAATATCTAATTTTTCTTTTAGAATTTTTAAGGTGATATGATCTGTAAATGTTTCCTCGGCATTGATTTTAGAATACAATTCATCAAAGAAATTGGCACTTTTTCCCAGCCGCTCTGCATACCTGCTGAATCCAAAGTCCGCATCAATATTTTCCACGATATAATCCGAAAGGTCTTCCAGATAGAGCGTTGCAAGATGCTTGGCCTTGTCCTGCATTCCCATGTTCCCGAAAGCAAATTCCAGATCATCCAGTTGGTTGAAGCGTGACGCTTCCGGAAGGAAGTTCATAGAACAGATCTGCCTGGCCAATGTTGGGTTTTGATTTTGAAGAAACTTTATTACTTGATCCACCGTAAAGATATATTCTTCTCTCAGCGCCCATATTCTTGCAGAATTTTCCGATAAATGCTGATGATCGATGTTTACATTAAAGACCTTTCGCAGTCCATCGGAAGAAAATAGTTGCAGAATCACCTCAATTCCGAGATCCATCTGGAAGCTGGAAAACTGTTTGGTATTCAGAAAACCTTTGATGTAAGCGGTTGCTGGATATGGTGTGTTGAGCTGGGTAAATGGCGGCGTTATGAGCAGGAGATCTTTCAAAAATGATATTTTATGCAAAGTTACGTTTTTACTACTTTTCCGCTCAAGCAATTACTTTTTTTGAAAAAAAAATAATAATTATCAACTTTAGAATGATTTTTGATTAGTGAGATTTTCTTGTAATCGAAAGAAATGTGTTTTCTACATATTATTCTTTTTGATTATAACTCAAAAATATAGTTTATCGAAAAATTGTAAGTATTTTTGATCGTTTAAAATCTTAAAATTATAAAAACAGTACAGTCTAAAAATCTATGGTTTTAATTGTCGATGATAACCAGAACAATATCTATTCTTTAAAGAAGTTATTAGAGTCTAATAATTTTCAGGTTGATACTGCAGATTCCGGTGAGAAAGCGTTGGTAAAAGCGCTTACAAATACCTATTCGCTAATTATTCTTGACGTCCAGATGCCAGATATGGATGGCTTCGAAGTTGCGGAAACTCTTTCTGGCTATAGCAAAACAAAGGATATTCCTATTGTTTTTTTATCCGCTGTAAATACCGAAAAAAGATTCATAACCAAAGGTTATAAATCAGGTGGTATAGATTATGTCACCAAACCGATTGATCCTGATATCCTACTGCTGAAAGTAAAAACTTTTTATAACATTCAGGAAAATAACCTTGCACTCAAAAAAAACCAGCAAAACCTGGAAATGGAAGTGAAAGGGAGACGAGAATCTCAGGCTACGATGAAATCTCAGATTGATCATTTTCATCTAATGCTTCAGGCATTGCCTCAAATTGCTTTTACGCTAAATGAAAATGCAGAAGTTGATTTCGTCAATTGTAAGTGGTATCAGTACTCCGAATCCAAACAGCAGTTCCCGGAAACACATCCTGAAGATAAGAATATCAGAACAGAATTCGAAGAATGTAGAAAGAGAGGTAAATCTCTAGAACTTGAAATCAGAATAAAAAATATCGAAACAAATCTTTACAGATATCACCTGCTGAGGATATCACCTGTTTTTGAAGGAGATTCTGTAAAAAACTGGGTCGGAACTTTTACGGATATTGATGATCAGAAAAGGATAGAGCAGGAAAAAGATGATTTTCTAAGTATTGCCAG
The DNA here is from genome assembly GCA_002476905.1 of Flavobacteriales bacterium UBA7519. GTDB lineage: Bacteria > Bacteroidota > Bacteroidia > Flavobacteriales > Weeksellaceae > Epilithonimonas. The sequence continues at coordinate 9,917 of DLND01000209.1, read as the reverse complement.
CCACGAGCTGAAAACGCCACTTACGAGCATTAAAGCATATACACAGCTGCTGGAAAGGAAACTAAAGCAAAATGAGGAAAACTCCGAATTGGTTTATGTGAAAAAAACGCTGGAACAGATTGACAAGCTTAACAGTCTTATAACCGATTTGCTCGATGTCTCGAAAATTGAAAACGGAAAACTGAAAATCAATAAAAAACCTGAAAATTTGGAATTGGTAATTCAGAATGCCATAGAAACTATTCTTCATACCAACAGCACAGATGTTAAGATCGAAAGACACGGTATGCAGACGGACTTTATCATACCTTTTGATAAAATCAGGATAGAGCAGGTTCTAATTAATTTTTTAAGTAATGCGATTAAATACTCTCCGCAAAAAAATCAGATCATTATAACCACCTTCTGGGATGAAAAGGAAGTTCGTATAAGTGTAACGGATTTTGGAATAGGAATTCCAGCCTTTAAGCAGGAATATGTTTTCCATAAGTTTTACCGTGTGGAAGAATCTTCTTTACAGTTTCAAGGTATGGGAATAGGTCTTTATATCTGTTCGGAAATCATCAAGCAGCATCACGGAACCATAGGTGTATCCAGTGAGATAGGAGAAGGTTCTACATTTTATTTTACATTGCCAATAAACTAATTTTTTATGCCAAAGAAAATTATAAGAAATCTACAGGTAGGCGTCGGTTTTTCACTCTTGATACTTATTGCCAGTTCAGTAGCTTCCTATCTCAGTATTCAGAATCAGATGGAAAACCGCGAAACACTCACGGCAAGCCGAAAATCAATAACAGCTGCGAAGGATATTTTGGTAGCACTTCTAGATATTGAAACTGGGAATAGAGGTTATCAGTTAACAGGTAGAGAAAGCTTCTTGGAACCATTCAATAAGGGTTTAGAAGAACTTCCTAAGTCTATTAATAGATTAAAAGCTCTAAATACTGATAATAACAATCAGAGGGAAGTTCTGGATAAATTAGAAAAAAATATAAAATATAATATTGATAATATCAAAATATTTGTTGAAAACAGAAGAAAGGGCATTGTGATGACTCAACAACAGTTCCTGATGAGTAAATCATATATGGACCGTTGCAGAATGTTAGTCAATGACTTTGTAAGGAATGAAGAAAAAAAGCTTGAAATCAAAAATAAAGATCTCACAAAATCTTCTAACACCACTGTTTTATTCATCATACTTTCGGCAATTGCAGCTATTATTGTTACGGCTTTCTTTTACAGAAAAATGAGAGCTGACCTCATCAGAAGAGATAAGCTGGAAAAAGAACTTAAAGCTAAAGATTTGGAGATCAGTAGACGTGTGAACGCCATCAAGGAAATAGCAAATAAAGTTGCCAACGGAGATTACAGTCAGAAAGCGACAGACAATTCTCAGGACGACCTAGGTGATCTGGTGGAGTCGCTTAATCACATGACAGATTCTCTTAAAAAATCTTTTGACAAAATCAATAATAGTGAATGGCGACAGACCGGACTTGTTTTGCTCAATGAATCATTGGTAGGTAACAAGTCTGTAAAGGATGTGAGCAATGAGTCGCTGAAACATTTTATAGAGTATGCAAACTGTATCAATGGGGCCATATATTTAAACGATGATGGAAGACTGAAACTGAAAGCAGCATACGGACTGGAAGACAGAATGAAAAAAATATTTGACTCAGGTGAAGGTATGGTGGGACAGGTTTTTCTGGAGAAAAAAATTAAAGTTTTTAATAATATTAATGATTCTGATTTTGCAGTTTCTTTTGCAAGCAGCAAGGTTCAGGTAAACAGTATTTTGTTACTTCCTATAGTTGCCGGCGACCAAAATTTTGGCGTTATTGAACTGAGTTCTACCGAGAAATTCAGTGATCAAAAATTAGAATATTTTGCGGAAGGTAGTAGAAATATTGCTGTCGCCATAGGCGCTGCAAAAGGTAGAGAGCAAGAACAACGATTATTAGAAGAAACTCAGACTCAGTCCGAAGAATTGATGGTCCAGCATTCCGAACTCGAAAATCTGAATACGGAGTTGGAAGCGCAGACTCAAAAATTGCAGGCTTCTGAGGAAGAATTGAAAGTACAGCAGGAAGAACTTATGCAGACCAATGCAGAGCTGGAAGAGCGATCCAAGTTATTGGAAGAAAAAAATATGCTGATAGCAGAAAGAAATGCCGAGATACAGCGTAAGGTAGAAGAGCTGGCGCTTAGCACCAAATATAAATCGGAGTTTCTGGCGAATATGTCACACGAACTCCGAACCCCGCTCAATTCTATTTTGCTACTTTCTAGGCTAATGGCAGAAAATCCAGATGAAAACCTGAACGAAGATCAAGTGGAGTCTGCAAAAGTAATCCAAAGTTCTGGAACAAGTCTCCTTACTTTGATTGATGAAATTCTGGATCTGGCGAAAATCGAATCAGGTAAAATGACACTGGAGCATCAGACCATTATGCTGAATGATGTTGTAAAAGATTTGAAAAATCTGTTCGATCCTATTCTTAAGCAAAAATCTTTACAATTTAATATCATTATCGATGAAGATGTAAATAAAAGTATTGAGACAGACCGTCTGAGGCTGGATCAGGTATTGAGAAATCTGCTTTCTAACGCAGCTAAATTCACATCAAAAGGTAGCATTACCCTTCATATAAAGAATGATCCAAAACAAAAGGATTTCGTCATATTTTCCGTGAAAGATACCGGAATTGGAATCCCTGCAGATAAGCAAAATGTAATTTTCGAAGCGTTTCAACAGGCAGATGGATCTACGAGAAGAAAATTCGGAGGAACAGGTCTCGGACTTTCTATTAGCAGGGAAATTGCAAGATTACTTGGCGGCGAACTTACATTAACAAGTAAAGAAAATGAAGGAAGTGATTTTAGCCTGATAATTCCTGTGATCATAAAAGATGATATAAAGATTACAGAAACAGATCAGAATAAAGTAGAAACTATCAAAGACGATGCAGAAATTATACAGAATATTCTTTCTGATAATATCATATCTTCAAAATCACTAAAAATCCCCGATGATGTGGATGATGACAGAGAAGCAATCAAAGAAGGCGATAAGGTAATACTAATTGTAGAAGATGATACCAATTTTGCAAAAGCGTTGCTAAAATATTCGAGGCTTCAGGATTATAAAGGAGTCGTAGTAGTAAGAGGGGATCTTGCGTTGTCTGCTGCCATGCAATACCATCCTTCAGCAATTCTTCTTGATATACAGCTACCTGTAAAAGATGGTTGGCAGGTGATGGATGAGCTGAAATCTACTACAGCTACCAGACATATTCCTGTTCATATGATGTCTTCTTTAAGAGCTAAACAAGAGAGCTTAATGAAAGGAGCAGTTGATTTTATCAATAAGCCTGTTGCGATGGAAGAAATGAATAAGGTATTCAGAAAGATTGAAGAAACCATTAGAAAATCTTCTCAGAAAGTTCTGATTGTGGAGGAAAATGCGAGGCATGCATCTGCATTGTCTTACTTCCTCAGCAGTTACGATATCGGACTTTCTGTAGAGAATAATGTCGAAGACAGTGTGAAAGCGTTGTACTCAGATAAAGTAGATTGTGTCATTCTAGATATCGGAGCGTTCCGTGGAAAAGAGTATGAGATTGTAGAATCTATTAAAAGCAACGAAGGTCTTGAAAATCTTCCGATAATCATTTTCACTGAACATAGTTTATCAACTTCGGAAGAGTTAAAAATAAAGCAATATGCAGATTCTATTGTTGTAAAAACAGCACATTCTTATCAGCGAATTTTGGATGAAGTGGGACTATTTCTACACTTGGTTGCAGAAAAAAATAATACCGAGGAAACCAAAAGTAAAACTTTAGGATCCCTCACAGAGGTGTTAAGTGGTAAGAAAGTTCTTATAACTGATGATGATGCACGCAACATCTTTTCACTCACCAAAGCTCTGGAAAAATATAAGGTCGAAGTGATCTTGGCAATGGATGGTAAACAGGCATTGGAGCAGATCGATAAAAATCCTGATATTGATGTGGTTCTAATGGATATGATGATGCCGGAAATGGATGGTTATGAGACCATCAGAGAAATAAGAAAATTGCCAAAATATAAAAGACTTCCGATCATTGCTGTTACTGCAAAATCGATGATAGGAGATAGGGATAAATGCATCACTGCAGGCGCCTCAGATTATATTTCAAAACCTGTGGATATAGATCAGTTGCTGTCATTATTAAGAGTCTGGCTATACGAAAGTTAATATGAAGAAAAAAATACTGATCGTAGATGACGATCCCAGAAATATATTTGCTCTAAAGCTAACATTAAAATCAAAAGGTTATGATGTTAGAAGTTCCTTGTCTGGAGACGAAGCCATTAAAATATTAAAGGATGAACCGGATATAAAAGTCATATTAATGGATATGATGATGCCGGATATGGATGGCTATCAAACAATGAAAAACATCCGGAAAACAGAACCAATCAATAATAGCATAATTATTGCCGTAACTGCGCAAGCCATGCCGGAAGACCGTGAAAAATGTTTGAAAGCAGGAGCAGATGATTATGTTACAAAACCCATTAATGTTGATACTCTTTTAAATACCATCGAAAAATTATCATAATGATAGAACCCGGAATTGTAAAAGATGAAGAGTTAGAATATCTGATAAAAGATGTTTATGATTTGTATGGCTATGACTTTTCGCTATACAGCCGGGCATCTTTCAAAAGGCGTGTTAATAGAATTTGCCTGATTGATAAGTTTACGAGCTTTGCAGAACTGAGATATACACTTATTAACGAACCAAATTATCTGAAGCGCTTTATAGAAGAAGTAACAGTCAATGTGACAGAGATGTTCAGAGATCCTTATTTCTTTAAAGAACTAAGAGAAAATATACTTCCGCAGCTTGGAACCTATCCACTTATAAGAATATGGATTGCGGGATGTTCTACTGGCGAAGAAGCGTATTCTGTGGCAATACTTCTGAAAGAGGTAGGGTTATATCATAAATCGTTAATTTATGCGACAGATATTAATCCTTCGGTTTTAGAAACTGCACGGGCTGGTGTCTTTCCCATTAGTCAAATGAAGACTTATTCTGAAAATTATATTTTATCTGGAGGCAAAAAAGACTTTTCGGATTATTATACTGCAAATTACGACAGTGCAAGATTCGACAGTAGTCTGAAAGAAAAAATGATTCTTTCTACACATAATCTGGTGTCTGACAGCTCATTTAACAGCTTTCAGCTGATTGTCTGCAGGAATGTCCTGATCTATTTTGATAAGCCTTTGCAGGAACGGGTGTTCAAATTATTTGATGACAGTTTGGAAAATCTGGGATATCTTGCACTGGGGTCGAAAGAAACATTACGGTTTTCTAATTTAGGAAAGACCTACCAGCAGATCAATGATCAGAAAATCTGGAAAAAAACGACACAGAACTAAAGATGCAAAAGATACGGACAGAATTGGTGATTATCGGCGGATCTGCAGGCAGCCTGCAGGTAATACTCGATCTTGTTCGCGGTTTGGATAGGGAATTAGATTTTCCCATTGTCCTTGTGGTCCATAGAAAAGCACAATCTACAAGTATATTGCAGTCATTACTTCAGCAATTTACAGAAAAGAAGGTGATTGAAATAGAAGATAAAACGGAAATAGAAAATGATAAAATATATATCGCCCCGGCAGATTATCATCTTCTATTTGATTCGAAGACCAATCTATCTTTGGACAGGTCAGAAAAGCATCACTTTTCGAGACCTTCTATAGACATTTCTTTTGTATCGGCATCACAGGTTTACAAAGAAAATCTTTTAGCCATTTTATTATCCGGTGCCAATGCAGACGGCATATACGGATTAAAATATATAAAAAACAATAACGGAAAAATCTGGATTCAGGATCCTGAAACAGCTGAAGTAGATTATATGCCAAGACACGCAAAAGAACAAGTGGCCTATGATCTTCTCATTAATCCGGAAAAACTGTATATTAATATTAATCAATTAAATAGATAAGACCCACACTAAAATTATGGATAAGAAAAAAATATTAATTTTTGATGATGATACCACTTTGCTGGAGCTCATCTCAATAATTTTCAAGGATGGCGGTTATGAGGTAGATATCTCCCAGACTTCTCACAACATTTTGGAAAAAGTTTCCGAGTTTCATCCTGATATTATTCTGATGGACAATTGGATCCCGAATATTGGCGGAATTGAAGCTACCAAACTTCTTAAGAGCAATGAACAGTTCCGGAATATTCCAGTGATTTATGTAACTGCCAATAATGATATAGAATCTCTTGCAGAAAGTGCAAAAGCAGATGATTATGTTGCCAAGCCATTTGATCTGGAAGAACTTGAAAACAAAGTGGCAAAATATATCAAATAATAGTGTAGCCTCACCAGGAATCGAACCTGGATCTAAAGTTTAGGAAACTTCTATTCTATCCGTTGAACTATGAGGCCTTGGAAAGAGTTATCAAAAATAATTAATTTTCATAGGTCTCAAAAGTTCCATCATCATAAAAAAATACAATTCTTCTGATTTTTTTTGGATCGGAAACTTGTTTTTTTGAAAAATTCTCTAATGGCTGAGAATCGTTTATTTTATTTCTTTCTGATACTGGTGCGCTAATATCAGATTCTCGCATCACTGTTTTTTTAACCTTATCTTCGGTTTCCGTATAGCCGAACTGCTCATCATTAATTAATGAGAAGAGATCTGGCAGAGATTTTTTTATTGGCTTGTCCTCTTCTTTAGAATTTTGCTTTTCAGCAATTTTAGCTTCTTCTTTACTAATCAACATTTCACCGGTTCCGGTAATCAGCCAATTCCATTCGATATCAGGAAATTTAGATTTTATTTTTGTTATAAAGTCGAGAGACGGTTTATTTCTTCCTGAGAGGATGTGAGAGATGCTTGAGCGTTGCACTCCAATCTCTTCAGCAAATTCAGCTGGAGACAGTTTCGAAAACTCTATTACTTTTGTAATCCTATCATTAAATTCCATTTCACAAATGTAAAAATAATTTTTTAAAGCAAAGTTACATTTGTAATTAGGTTGCGTTTACTTCTGTAAACATCTTGTTAGTAACATAGATTACTCTATAAGTCATTGTTTTACAGGTATTAATCATGTTTACTGTGGAAAACTGTATGGGAATTTACACTTATCAACAAATGAAATATTAAAACTTGTGGGAAACGCGCAATTGTGGATAATTCCAAAAATTGAGAGCATAAGTTTATAAAAAAAGCTACTCACTGAGTAGCTGGATTACTATGTAAATGTGAAAGTAAAAGTTATTTTAATGGGGCTTTCTTATGCCCCTTTCCAGGGAAGAGTAGGGAAGTTCCAATGCTTAGAAGCAATATGGACATTATTACAATAAGGGAATGCGATGTTCCAAAACCGATAAGTTCCAGATAATGATGGAACACCATTTTAAGACCAATAAATGCTAATAAAGCAGCAAGACCTATCTTTAGAAATCTGAATTTATCAACAATTCCAGCCAGCAAAAAGAACATAGATCTTAGTCCTATAATGGCAAAAATATTAGAAAAGAACACAATATAAGGATCCTTAGTTATAGAAAAAATAGCAGGAATGCTATCTACTGCAAAGATAAGATCTGTAGCCTCTACTATGATGAGAACCAGAAATAATGGGGTCATTTTTTTTACACCGTCTATTATAACAAAGAACTTATTCCCTACAAACTGGTTATGAACCTTGAAGTGTTTCTGTGCAAACTTGACAATTGGATGATGTTGAGGATCAATTTCTTCATCCTTATTACGCTCTATAAACATTTTTATGCCTGTATATATAAGGAATGCGCCAAATAGGTACATTATCCATTCAAACTTCTGAATAAGTGCAGCACCAATAAATATAAAGAGAAAACGCATCACTATGGCTCCAAAAATTCCCCAGAACAAAACTCTGTGGTAATTTCTCGGCGCCACACCAAATCCGCTAAATACTAACAAGATTACAAATATATTATCTACAGACAACGCATATTCTACAAGATAGCCTGTCAAAAATTCCAAGCCCAGGTTTTTGTCATATAATAATAAGGAATGTTCGAAATTCGATGGGTTTATCTTAATTGGATGTTTATGTTTAGCAACTATTTCCTGCAGCCTTTCCATATTATCTATATTATGAATCAGATGACCGTAATAGGTGAGTAGGATATAAAATCCCATAGAAAGAAGTACAATAAAAAAACTCATCAGTCCGGCTTGCTTTAGAGAAACAGGTCCGTCTTTTTTACTAAATAATCCCAAATCCAATAAGAGGATAATTACAATAAAAACCAGGAATCCGGTAAGAAACAAAATTTCGTTGCTCATTGTTTAAAATATTGACAAAAATAGCGATTTAATTGTTAATTAATGGGTTGCACATTTGTAAATATGAGGATCATTGCTACGTTTTTGTGTTTAACGCATTGATGAACAAATGGAAAACATACCGTAAAATTATACTTAAAGTAAAATTAAAATTTATATTTAGATAAATGCTATAAAGTACTGATATTATACTGTTTATAAATTAAAAATAAAAATAATGCATTCCACAAAATAATCAACAGACAAAGTGACATTTGTCAATGTTTAATGATTTTACAAATGTAACAAGTGTAATTTCAGATTTAATCTTATTTTTGTTACAAATCAAAACAAGCAAAATGACCGTAAGTTTTCCCTATTTTAAAAATGTAAATTTCCCAGAACGCTATATTTCTCCTGAAAAATTATTTTCTTACCTACAGAGTAACTACAGCGATTATATAAAAGAAGTTGGTAAGTCCGGATTAGGGAAACCTATATATATGATGACTCTAGGAAAAGGCGCCACGCGAATTGCAGCTTGGTCTCAGATGCATGGGAACGAATCTACTGCAACTTTGGCAATGCTTGATCTTCTAGCTATTTTTGAAAAACATCCAGAACTTAAGGAAAAGTTATTTGAGCTTATACAGCTTGATTTTATTTTTATGCTGAATCCTGACGGGTCTGAACAATGGACCAGAAGAAACGCCTTTGATATTGATATAAACAGAGATTATTTGCGAAATTCCAGTTCAGAAATGAAAATTCTGAAATCTGTAGTACTTACTGGAGATTATGATTATTTACTGAATCTTCACGATCAGCGAACGATTTTTACTACAGACGGAAAGCATCCTGCAACTTTGTCATTCCTGGCGCCTTCTGAAAGCCCTGAGAGAGCTATTACAGAAAACAGGAAAAAAAGTATGGCCGTCATCGCTGCTGTATATCCGCAGATGAAACAAATGCTGCCAAACAGAATTGCAAAATATACAGACGAATTTTACCCGACTTCAGCCGGAGATAATTTTATGAAAGCTGGAATTCCGTCTGTTCTGGTAGAAGGCGGTTTTTATGAAAATGATATAGACCGGAAAAAAACAAGAGAGTTTTACACGCAGGCCTTATATTTTGCTCTCAAAGCGATGTCCGTTTTGAAAGGTGAAACCTATAGCTATGAAACTTATTTGGATATTCCTCAGAACAAGGAAACGCATTTTGATCTAATCTACAGAGATGTAAGACTTAATACAGATTTTGAATGTGTTCTTGATATTGCGGTGCAGTATAGAGAAATTCTGGACGGTGATGGCAAGCTGACATATCAGCCGTATGTAATGGAGGTCGGTGATCTTCATCATAAAAAAGGCTGGAAAGAGATCGACTGTAACGGCAAAAAATTGATTTCAGAGAAAAAGTTTCCAAAGCTGGACGCTATAGTGGATTTTAGAATAGAATAAAACTACATTTAAAAAATAAAGTAAATCAGCACTTTTTTAAAGTGCTGATTTATATTTGATTATTATACCCAATTTAACATAATGTAAATTATAGGACA
>DLND01000063.1 GCA_002476905.1 Flavobacteriales bacterium UBA7519 | reverse complement strand
AATTCCAAAAGCATCTCAGACAATTCGTTTGAGATGCTTTCTTTTTTAGCCATTTTGACATTGGCTCTAATGATGCATATTTCATGTGCGTCAAAATCCAGAATGTTTGCATCGTATCGATTAAGGATTGTGAATATTTGATTTTGCTGCGAAAACCTAAATCGTATTTCAATTTCGGATTCCAGCTCTTTGGTGATTATTTGCGCCTGCTCAAGGGTAAGTTTTGCAGATTCTTTATATGTTTTCACCAATCCGCCAACACCTAATTTCGTTCCACCATAATAGCGTATGACTACAACCAGCACATTTGTAATCTGATGCGCGAGCAATTGGTTATAAATTGGTAGTCCCGCACTTCCGGATGGTTCGCCATCATCGTTAGCTCGATAATTCTCTCCGTTGATTCCTATGCGGAATGCATAGCAATGATGGGTGGCTTTTGGATGTTGCTCGTAAAGATGATTTAACTTTTCTTTGGCGTCAGCATCTGAATTAACTGGATAAGCAAAGCCTATGAACTTGCTACCTTTTTCTTTTAACAAGACATTCTCTACATTTTCTTTAATGGTTTGGAATTCAAACATTCTTCAAAAATAGAAATTCCCGATTTAAATTTCAAATCAGAAAATTCTTTTTTTCATTGATAAGTCAATCCAATGTTAAATGATTTGGAATATTGTCAAAAAAAATGAAAGAAAATAAAATCCAAACAATTAATTTTTGTGTAATTTTGCATTTCAAATTTTTTAATATCAATGCCTAATACAATAATCATTGGCTCCGGAAGTTATGTTCCGGAAAACGTTATAGACGGCTCTCATTTTGCTGACGCTGTGTTCTATGATGATAATAATCAGCTGATTGAAAAACCTACCGAGGAAATCATTCAGAAATTTGTGGACATTACCGAAATAGAGCATAGAAGGTATGCAAATCCAGAAGATTTTAATTCTGATCTGGCGCATAGAGCGTCATTAGAAGCTATCGAAGATGCGGGTATTGATAAAGAAGAAATAGATTATATTATTTTTGCTACCAATTTTGGTGAAGTGGATGTAAACGGAATTCCGAACTTCATGCCATCTCTTTCCGCAAGGCTAAAAGGTAAACTCGGTATCAAAAGAAGAGATTGTATCAATTACGATATGATTTTCGGCTGTCCAGGTTGGGTAGAAGGGCTTATTCTAGCTGATACGATGATCAAGGCAGGCAAAGCAAAAACAGTTCTGGTTGTAGGCGGTGAAACACTGAGCAGAGTTACCGATCCTTATGACAGAAATAAAATGATTTTTGCAGATGGAGCTGGAGCTGTTATCGTTACTGCGACTGAAGATTCAAAAGTGGGCGTTTTGGCAGATAGTACACTGTGTGATAATGGTGAAGAATTATGCTATCTGGAAAACGGGCCTTCTCTGAACCTTGAGCACAATCAGTCTCAGTTATTTATCAGGATGAGAGGTCGTAAAATCTATGAATATGCTCTAAAAAATGTTCCAGATGCTATAAAAGCGACTATTGACAAAGCAGGGTTGGATATTTCAGATATCCATAAAATCCTGATTCATCAGGCTAATGCAAAAATGGACTATGCTATGATTGGCAGACTATTTAAGTTGTACGGAAAAAAAGATTACGATCACGCAATTTCTCCGATGACGATTCAACAGTTTGGCAATTCATCGGTGGCTACAGTTCCAACTTTATTTGATCTCATCCGAAAAGGAAAAATGGAAGGACAATCTTTTGCACCGGGTTCGCATATTTTGTTTACATCTGTTGGTGCTGGAATGAACATCAATTGTGTAGTTTACAAGTTTCCTGAGGGAAAAATATAATCAACATAAAGTAAAAACAAATCACAAACGTTTATAGTACCAAAGGAATAAGTTAATTGTTCCTTTTGTTTTTTTATAATATTATGCAAAAGACTGTTATATTTCTACTTGCCCTATTTTTAATTCTGGAAATCTATGTTTATCAAGCTTTTAAAACTGTTTATAATAGCCAAAATGGAAAGCTGCTATATTGGATTCCTACAATTTTAGTGTATGGATTTTTGTTTTATTCCATTTTCACCTATGACAGAGGTTCTCATAAGTATCTCAGTTTTCAGGTGGTATTTTCAGTTATTCTGATATTTGTCTTGCCGAAATTACTGATTGCCATCTTTCTTTTGATAGAAGATATAATCAGGCTTCTTAACTTTGGTTACAACTATGTAGCGACAGATAATCACGTTTATCCGTCAAGGAGGAAGTTTATAAGTTTGGTTGGCCTAGGTTCGGGAGCGGTTTTAGCTGGTTTTGTTCTTGATGGAATTATTTTCGGGAAATACCGTCACAAAGCACGAATTGTTAGACTTAAATTGAAAAATCTACCATCTAACTTCAAAGGTTATAAAATCGTTCAGATTTCGGATGTTCACAGCGGAAGTTTTCAGGATCCTAAAAACCTGCAACACGCTATTGATTTGATTAATCAACAAAATGCGGATCTGGTATTGTTTACAGGAGATATGGTGAATAATTATGCCGACGAATTTGTTCCGTTTATCGATCTGTTTTCTCAAATCAAAGGAAAAGATGGAAAGTTCGCTGTACTTGGCAACCACGATTACGGCGAATATGGCGTTTGGAAAAATATCGATGAACAAAAGAATAACATTCCGAAGCTTATTGAAAATGAAAAAAAAGCAGGATTCGAAATGCTTAGGAATGAACATCGGATTATTGAGAGAAATGGAGAAAAGTTATATATTCTGGGCGTAGAAAACTGGGGGATTCCGCCATTTCCTCAATTTGGTGATCTGGACAAGGCTTCTGAAGGAGTTCCCGCTGTAGCTTGCAAGATCCTGATGTCGCACGATCCTTCCCATTTTGATGCTGTGGTTAAAAAACACCCAATAGATGTACAACTCACGCTTTCCGGACACACGCACGGCATGCAATTCGGGATTGATCTGAAAAATTTTAGATGGTCTCCGGTAAAGTTTAAGTATCCAAAATGGGCAGATTTGTACCAAACCGGTGATAAATATCTATATGTTAATCGTGGTTTTGGCGTAATCGGATA
>DLND01000116.1 GCA_002476905.1 Flavobacteriales bacterium UBA7519 | reverse complement strand
GAAAACTTTTTCCGTCAAATTTAACTTTTTGGGGAAATATCAAACACCCTATCGTTCTTTTTGTTAGCAGATCGCCTTGCTGGTATAGGTTTGAAAGGTTTTCCATGGAATCGAGCGCGTTTTCTATTTTTGTCTTGATGTCAAGTTCTTTACTTTCTGAAACAATATACTGTAGCTCCACTTCCAACTGCTCGATTTGGTTTTTCGTAAGTATTTTTATCTCTTTGTAATCGTCTTCGTCTAACTTATCGGAAAGATATTTGTCTCTCGCGTTGGCAACTTTTTCATGAAGTAAACTAATCTCCTTTGAAATAGATTTCCGTTTCGCTTCGATATCATAAGTAAACTATTTGTAGTTATCTAAAAGTATTTCTTTCATCAGGTCTTTGATGATCGGATTATATTCCAATTTTGAGATTTCAGTTTCAAATAATTCATTTAATGTATCAGAGTCAAATCTAAACCCGCATTTATAGTGGCAGTGGTAGTAGTAATAGGTTCTAGATTTCCCTTTTGCACCACTTGCAGTAAGATTTTTTCCGCATCTTGGACAGGTAAGAAGGCCTCGAAGCGGAAAACGGTCATTACCAAAAACTCGTCCGCCTGGACCCTCCACTTTTCTTCTTTTATCCATAATCTGCTGAACCTGATAAAATAGTCGTTCGGTAATTAGCGCTTCGTGTTTTCCATCAGTGTAATAGGCCTCCTCTTGTTTATAGTTTTCTATATAAATTTTACCGCAATAAACCGGATTTCTCATGGCTTTGGCAAATGCACTTCTCGACATGGAAACACCTTCCCTTTTATTCATCTGCAACCGTACATGATCAGCAGGTAGATGACCTTTGGCAACTTCATTAAAAGCCCAGGTAATATTTGATGCTTCCGGTTCCTTACGGGCAATATATTTTTTACCGTCCTCATGACTTCTATTAATATAACCGTAAGGGGCTATCCCCATTAATCGACCCTCCTTCTTCGCTCTGCGCATGCCGTGAAAAGTGTTCAATGCTCTTCTGTCATTTTCTACCTCAGGGGTAGAAAGATAGATTGCCAGCATGAGCTTATTTTCAGGTACGGACATATCCAGCGGCTGTTCGATAGCTTGGGGAATAATATGATTTTTATGGAGAAGACTTATCATCTGATAGGCATCTCCTGTGTTACGGCTGAACCGATCCCATTTGGTAAACAGGACCAGACTGCTTTTGTGACTTCTTTTTTTTATTTCAATGAGGTACTTTTTCCACTCCGGGCGTTCAAAGCTCTTGGCTGAATGATCTTCATAAATAACCTTATTTACCAGTATATTGTTGTTTTCACAATATTTACGCAGTCTCTCATTCTGATCTCTTTGGGAATAGCCCTTTTCAGCCTGTTCATCAGTGGAAACTCTTATGTATAGATCTGCAATTATCATTATCTTGATGATTTCATTAAAAATTATTTTAGGAGCAACTTTGAGAAAATTGGTTGCAGTAGAAATTCATCATTCTAATATGTTACTAAATTACAAATAATCAGTCAGATGTAAAAAATTCTTTGAGGGTTAATTTGACAATAGTGTACAGAAACTCCATAACCTCTTCTGATTGTTCGGCATCAATTTCGTAGCCGGTCTTTCTTAAAATAGCTAAAGCTTTTTCGGGAGGAATTTTCTTTATGGCAATGGATGGAATATATTTGTCAACCTCTTGTTGATCTTTATATTTTTTCTCTCTTTTCTCTTTCTTCATAACAATTGACATTGAGGACTCGTTCTCAATAATTGCAATTTAAAAAGCAGAATAATTATTTTTTATAAGTTGCGTCAAAGGTCATCTGTTGGCGCTAAATGCATATATGAACTAAAATTTAAAATTTGTTAGCCCTTTATTAAAATACAAAAAAGGACAGAAGCAATTTTTTTATGATCGCATTACTAATAGGTTCTACACTTTAGTGTGATTCCATGGAACTAATAAGAAAGAAGCTTAAAGCACGCAATATTTTATGTAATGGCGATGGTATGTATATTTAATACTACACTGACCTTAGCGGTGCATTTTCCGAACACTTTTGTAGAAGATTTGGATAAACTCGCTAAACTCTTATCATTCATTATCTCATAAAAGTTCCGATTTAATAGACAATGTTTGTTAAAAAAGAGTTACATAGGTATACGGAAATCTAATTAAGGCTAGTTAGGAATAAAAAAAATTCCAAGTTAGATGACTCTGGCATAAATAACAATTGTTAAATATAAATTCTGTAAACACAAGGTATTTCAATCTTAGTTTGCTTACTATTATAGAAAAACCTTTAGATACTTTTATTTAAAGATTTTTCTATTTAAATGATAGTTGATGTTTTATTTATTCCATTTTAGATTTTGGGCATACTTGGTGTGAGGAGTAATTTCATACTTGTATCTTTTTGCACCTTGATCATGTCCCAAACCTTGAATAATTTCATCTGTAACCCAAATATAATTCTCGGAAGAATTTTCTTTCAGTTTTTTTT
>DLND01000192.1:2554-3893 GCA_002476905.1 Flavobacteriales bacterium UBA7519 | reverse complement strand
ATGGATAAAGAAAGCATCACGATGTGGAGTTACGGAAAACTGGAAACCCTTAACTTATTCATTCCGAGATTAATGGGCGGCGGAAGTCAGGAAGAAGGTTCTGACAAAATAATGGCACACATCCAGGAACTGGCTCAGGAAAATATCAAATCCCAGCAGGAATATGATATGATGGTGAAAGGTTTCGGTAGTCCGACTTATTGGGGCGACCAACCGAGTACATCTGGACCAGCTTATCAAGGTGCGGTGGTTTGTTTCTTGGCGATTTTAGGCTTTTTCTTTGCCGGAAAAAAGTACAGATATTGGATTTTATGCGCTTCGATTTTAACTGTTTTATTGGCTTGGGGAAGCAATTTTCCAATTCTTACCGATTTCTTTATCGATTATGTCCCGATGTACAATAAGTTCCGTGCACCTTCTTCTATTTTGGTCGTCGTAGAATTTCTCTTTCCTTTGATTGCAATTCTTGGACTTTATCAATTTTTCACCAGTGAAAAACTGACTGAAGAACACAAGAAAAAGACATTGTTATATGTTTCCGGAACAATCTTAGGAATCACACTAGTCCTGACACTTTTTGGGAAAGGTATTTTAGGATTTTACACCGCTAATGAAAAGACATATCTTCCACCATATATTTTGGATTATCTGGTAGATGAGCGTTACAAAATGTTTCAGAGCGATGCTATTAAAGCATTCTTCTATGTTCTTATTACGGCAGCAGCTTTATTTTTCGCACTAAAGAAAAAAATAAATATCAATATCGCTTTATTAATTATTGGTTTTGTAAGTTTATTTGATCTTTGGACAGTTAACAGAAGATATCTGAACGATGATAATTTTGTAGATAAAACCTTCGCAGATAATCCTTTCCAGACAGAAAATTCGGAATATCTGATGAGCAAAGCCGGGAACGACTCCTTTGTTCAAAGTCTTTTACAACAGACGGAAGTGAACAAAGCTTTACAAACGATCGCTGAAAAAGACAAAGACCATTACAGGATTTTCAATAATATTCTATCGACTTTCAGTGAGACAAATACATCTTATTTCAAATCGTCAATTGGTGGTTATCACGCGGTGAAACTGAGACGTTACGATGACCTCATCAACAAATATTTCTCTACAACGGATCAGATAAAAACGGTTAGAATCCTGAATATGCTGAACACCAAATATTTCTTAGTTGGCGACCAGCAAAAACCTCAAATCACGCCAAATCCAGAAGCGAATGGCAATGCGTGGTTTGTTTCTGATATCAAATTCGTGAATAATCCTAACGAGGAATTGAACGAAACTGGAAATGTTGACACCAAAAATATCCTGCAATTTCAACTAA
>DLND01000192.1:358-2454 GCA_002476905.1 Flavobacteriales bacterium UBA7519 | reverse complement strand
AAATGTTGACACCAAAAATATTGCTGTGATTTCAAAAGATGATAAAGCTTATTTTAACGGAAAAAATCTGGTTAAAGATTCAACTGCTTATCTGGATTTGAAAACTTATCAACCCAACGAATTATCTTTTGAATCATCTTCTAAAACACCACAACTAGCTGTATTCTCTGAGGTTTATTATCCTCACGGCTGGAATGTTTATTTGGATGGAAACAAAGTGGATTACATCAAAGCAAATTATCTTTTGAGAGCGCTTTACGTTCCTGCAGGAAAACATAAAATCGAAATGAAGTTTGAACCAGCTGTTATCGAAACTGGGAAATTATTTTCTTTAATCAGTTTTGGTTTGTTTGTTTTGTTGAGTTTGGTTGGTGGTTATTTTTTGGTGAAGAATTATCGAAAGTCTGAAGTTGCAAAATCTTAATTTAAAATAAAAATAAAAAAAAAGCAACTCAATTTTCGAGTTGCTTTTTGCTTTTATATTAGCCAATTTTTTTATTCACAAAAATCTGATAGGCCAGGTAAATGAGTGGCAAAGACATAATTCCCAGATAAGGTGCATTTTGTATGGCAAATTCCGGGTAAATGGCAACCGCATAAACCAATCCGAAAAATGCGCCACCAAGATGCGCTGCGTGACCAATGTTATCATTCATTCTCGGATTCAGCATCATATAAACAGAATAGCCAAAATATAAAGCTCCGAAAAGATAACCTGGTAAAAAATTGACTTCAATTTCTTTTGGAGCCAATGCTACTGCTGCGAACAACACACCGGAAACACCGCCACTCGCTCCAATTGCAGAATAGAACGGAACATTTTTATAGACATACAGACAGAATAAATTCCCTAAAACAATAGATGCCAGATAAATGATGAGGAAACCGCTGACACCAAAACCCATGATCGCAATGGGTGCAAAGAAATAAAGCGTAAGCATATTGAAAAACAAATGCATAAAGTCTGCGTGCAGAAAACCTGCAGAAATCAGCCTGATGTACTCCTTTCTTCTTTGGATAGCTCCGACTTCGAATTTATATTTCTGAAACAACTCGGGTTTCTGAAAACCAATGTAACTCGTGATACATGTAATCGCTATAACGATGATTAATATCGTATTCATTTTATTATTGTGTGCTAATTAAGTTTTAATTTAGTTGACTTCTTCATCAAAAAGACTGCCAATGGTTCCGCCTTCCTCATCCACCTCATCTTCACTTTTTTCCTCCTGTTCAGGTTCTTCTTCCATCATTTCCGGTGGTTCCGGAATGGAGATATTGATAGTTTTTACTTTATCTTTTGTGAGCTGATTTCCTATCGCTTTGATACCTTTTACCGCAATGAATTCGTCCAAATCGACCGTTTCTGGATCTTTTTGCTTGTCCTTGATCTTTGGAAAAACAATTTCAGCAATAGCGCCTGAATGGGTTGTTACAAACTCTAAGAACGACTTGGGATGGTCATTCGTAAAAAACGACTGTACGTTGGAAGTAGCTTCCAGCAGAAACCTTTTTACGAAATACTTATCTTTTTCACCATCAAAATAAATGCAGGTGATTGGCTGTTCCGGGTTCCATTTTTCCAGAATCAGATAATCATCATCGAAACGGTTCATCAAATCAAATGAAACAAGTTTGGCTTCACCTTGGGAATTGATGGTCAGAATTTTATCATCGCCTTTGAAATTTCCGAGCAAGCTTCCTCTTCCGTCGGCATTCAGCCGCCTTACCGAATCATCGAACCAGATTTTCCGCGGTGCAAGTGTAGATACGCCTTCTTCCTTCATATCTACCTTTTTCACAGCATATTTTGTTACAAGATTCCCTTTGGAATCCCTTCCTTTGATGGCAAGATCGGAAAAATCAATATCTATTTTATTTTTTCTCACTCTTGCATTAGGCTTTAGCAATACGGAAACAATTTCCGCTTCACCGTTAGGATTGGCTGTAAAATACAGCATTTCTGATCCTTTTTTATCGGAAGCCAGCTTATAATCTGTGTTTCTTGTAACGCCGGTTACGGAAAAGCGTTTCATATAATAAGGACCTTCTCTTCCTTCCCGATAGATCATATTGTAAACCGTACGTTTGTCATT
>DLND01000192.1:0-252 GCA_002476905.1 Flavobacteriales bacterium UBA7519 | reverse complement strand
TTCTTTTTCCAGACTGCAACGTGTACAATATTTTTGCCAATAAATGTCTTGGGCTCCACTTTCACAACTTTCATAGTTCCGTCTTTCTGGAAGGTGATGATATCATCAATATCCGAACAGTCGAACAGATATTCGTCTTTTTTGAGTGAAGTTCCTATGAAGCCTTCTTCCCTGTTGACATAGAATTTTTCATTTGCAACGGCAACTTTGGTAGCATCGATTGTATCAAAAATTCTGATTTCAGTTTTACGT
>DLND01000128.1 GCA_002476905.1 Flavobacteriales bacterium UBA7519 | reverse complement strand
TGGCGAAATTCCTTTGGAAGAGCAATTGGCAGTTTCCAGAAAAGGATTACAAAATATTCTCGCGATTTTGAAAGATAATGACGTAAAAGCTACTTTTTTTTCAACGGTTGTTTTTGCCGAAAATAATAAAGATTTAGTTCAGCAATTACTTTCCGAAGGTCACGAATTAGCTTCTCACACTTGGTTTCATTCGGATTTTGATGAGAAACATTTATTAGAATCTCGGATAGAATTAGAGAAATTATTTGAGACTAAAGTGCTTGGACTTCGAATGCCGAGAATGAGTCCGGTTTCGGAAGATGCCGTTTCTGATGCTGGTTATTTTTACAATTCATCCATTAATCCAACTTATTTGCCAGGAAGATATAATAACTTCAAAGTTAGTCGAAATCCATTTTGGCAAAAAAAAGTTTTACAGTTTCCGGCTTCGGTTTCTACGATTTTTAGAGTTCCGTTATTTTGGTTAAGTTTTCATAACTTTCCACTTTGGATTTATAAATTTTTGTCAAAATTATCTATTAATTCCACAGGATTTTTAAACATTTATTTTCATCCTTGGGAATTTACGGACATCTCAAATCCAAAATATAAATTGCCCAATTTTACATTCAAAAACACGAATGAAGCAATGATTAATAGATTTGATGATTTTATTAAATGGGCAAAAAGAAATAATTATCAGTTCTTTACAATCAAAGATTTTTTAGAAAATTGGACTCAAAAAAAATAAGATTTAATGAAGATTGCATACGATGCCAAACGTTTTTTTCATAATGCTTCAGGTTTAGGGAATTATTCTCGGGATTTGGTTAGGATTTTGGCGAGATTTTATCCTGAAAATCAATACATTCTTCTCAATAAAAATCAATCAGAGAGAGGAAAACAAATTCTTGATTCTTCCAATGTTTCTTTTATTGAAACTTCCAAAGGAAAAATGTCACGCCAACTTAAAATGGGGAAGGATGCACAGAATCTTGATGCAGATATTTTCCACGGATTATCTGGCGAATTGCCATTAAAATGGAATTCAAAACCAATCAAAAAAATTGTGACAATTCACGATTTGATTTTCGTGAGATTTCCGCAATATTATACTTGGTTTGATAGAAAAATTCATTTTTGGAAGTTCAGAAAAGCGGCTAATTCTGCGGATAAAATCATTGCTATTTCCGAACAAACCAAGCGTGATATCATCCAATTTCTTAAAGTTGATGAAAATAAAATTGATGTTGTTTATCAGGGTTGCCACGCAAGTTTCAAAGAAAAACCAACGGAAGAATTCTTAAATCAAGTTAAAGATAAATTCAATCTTCCTGAAAGATTCCTTTTGAATGTAGGAACAATCGAAGACAGGAAAAATCTTCTGAGTGTTGTAAAAGCATTGGAAGGAAGCGATATTCCATTAGTTGTCGTTGGGAAAAAGAATAAAAAATATTTTCATAAAATTAATCAATTAATCAAAAAATATAAAATTGAAGTTTCTTTTCTCGAGAATGTTTCTATGGAAGAGCTTGCTGGTATTTATAGACTTGCAGATATTTTCATTTATCCGAGTTTTTTCGAAGGTTTTGGTATTCCTGTCATAGAAGCTTTGTTTTCAGAAACCGTAGTGATTACAAGCAACGTCAGTTGTTTGCCTGAAGCTGGCGGTCCAGATTCCGTCTATGTTAATCCTGAAAATGTAGATGATATCAGAGCTAAAATCCTATTCCTCTGGGATAACGAATCTGAGCGAAAACGCCGTGCAGAAAAAGGTTTGCAATTTGTTCAAAAATTCAATGATAAGATGATTGCTGAAGAAGTGATGAAGGTTTATAAAAATTTATTAAAAAACAAAGACAAAAAGTCTTTCACAAAGAACACAAATTAAGAAAATTATTTGTGTACCTTGTGCGGAAACTTAGTGTACCTTGTGTTTAAGAATAATGCCTTTCTCCAAAAATTGCCGAACCTACTCTTACAGAATTAGAACCAGATTCTATTGCAATTGGAAAATCGCCGCTCATTCCCATTGATAAGGTTTCTAATGGTTTCAATTCTGATAATTCATCAAATAGATTTTTTAGGATAGAAAATTCTTCACGGATTTGATTTTCATCATCCACAAAACTCGCCATTCCCATCAAGCCTTTGATTTCGATATTTGGGTAATTTCCATTAAGATATTGGTTGAAAATATCTTTGGTTTCATCAACTGTCAATCCAAATTTAGTCTCTTCTTTTGCAATTTTCACCTGCAGTAAAACATTGATTTTCCGATTGTTTTTCAACGCTTCTTTATCTACTTCTTTCAATAGTTTTTCGCTGTCGATGCTTTCTATCATTGAGATAAATCCTGCAATGTATTTCACTTTATTGGTTTGAAGATGTCCAATCAAATGCCATTCGATATCATTTGGAAGAACTGGCTGTTTTTCTAGTAATTCCTGAACTTTATTCTCTCCAAAAGCACGTTGTCCCAAATCATAAACTTCTTTTATTTTTTCAGCTGGATTAGTTTTGGAAACAGTTACCAGTTTTACATTTTCTGGAAGTTGAGAAAGGATATTTTGATAATTTTTTTTGATTGACATTTTAAGGAATTTTGAAATATCTGTTGCAAAAATAGGCATTAACCACAAAGGCACAAAGTATTTCGCAAAGTCCACTAATTAAACTGAAAACCTTGTGTGCCTTGTGAGAAAACTTAGTGTTCATTGTGTTCAAATTCGTCTAAAATTCATAAATTTGATGAAATTTTTATTCGAATAATAATCACAAAGATATGAGTCAATTTGATGTAACCGTTATCGGTTCTGGTCCTGGCGGATATGTAGCAGCAATCAGAGCTGCGCAATTAGGTTTCAAAACAGCAATTATTGAAAAATATCCTACGTTGGGCGGAACTTGTCTTAACGTGGGTTGTATCCCTTCCAAAGCTTTGCTGGACAGTTCTGAACATTTCGAAAAAGCAAAACACGAGTTTGCAGATTACGGAATTATCATCGATGAGCCGAAAGTAGATTTGGCAAAAATGATTGAGCGTAAAAATGGTGTTGTAGAGCAGACAACAAAAGGAATTAACTTCCTCATGGACAAAAACAAAATCACTGTTTTTGAAGGTGTTGGAAGCTTTGAGTCTGCAACTCAAATCAAAGTGACGAAAAACGACGGTTCTTCAGAAATCATCGATTCAAAATATACAATTATTGCAACAGGTTCTAAGCCATCTAGTTTACCTTTCATCACCTTAGATAAAGAAAGAATCATCACTTCTACAGAAGCTTTGAACTTGAAAGAAATTCCAAAACATTTGGTAGTTATCGGTGGTGGTGTTATCGGTCTTGAGTTGGGGTCAGTTTATTTGAGATTAGGTTCTCAGGTAACTGTGGTGGAGTTTATGGACAAAATCATCCCAGGAATGGATGGTGCACTTTCCAAAGAATTACAAAAAGTTCTTAGAAAACAAGGGATGAAATTCGAGCTTTCTACGGCGGTTTCTGCTGTGGAAAGAAACGGAGATTCTGTAAAAGTAACCGCTAAAAACAAAAAAGGTGAAGAAGTAAACTTCGAGGGCGATTATGTTTTGGTTTCTGTTGGTAGAA
>DLND01000206.1 GCA_002476905.1 Flavobacteriales bacterium UBA7519 | reverse complement strand
AAATTTCTAACGTCAAATAATGCCGGTCTGAACCAGAAGGTCAGGACTTTCAGCGGAAAAGGATAAGAAGAAATATCGATTGCCGAACCTGTACTAGAACGGCTCAAAACGGCAGCTTTGCCTGTTGCAAATTTGTCAAAGCCTTCTGCTGACGCTTCTTCAATCTTCGCAAACTCCATTACCGATGGCAAAATGGCAAGCCCTATGGCTATCATCGCCGCCGAGAAAATAAACCGTTGTGCTGGGGACACCTTGCCGCCAAACACGTATGCCAAACCAAAACCTACCATTAAAAACAGTGTGATATGGGGCCGGATCGCCATAGAGAGTAATCCTGCCAACACGAGTAGTGGTATCCTTTGGAAGGGTTTCATCAGACCATAGGTAAACATCCCGATACAGAGGAATAATGTGGTATCTTTTCCTACGCCAGAACTCCAGAAATGCAGGTTGGGCAAAAAGAATATCAAAGGGAAGAGCACATATCCACTGATGATTTTGTTGTATGGAACAGTTTGCACCGCCACCAGATAGAAAAAGGTAAGTCCCATAAAACCGAATAATGAAAACAGGAGGGTATTGGAAAGATAGGACATGTTCAGGAGATTGGAGAAGAGGTAATTGAACGCGTACATAAACATCGTTCCCTCCCCATTGAACAAGCCCTCCTTAAAAGTTTCCATCGAATAGGCTTTTGGTACCCTCCAATACCCTACCGCATCGCCTTGTATAAAAAAACAGTAATACGTTCCCATCAGAAGATGGAAAAAAAGGAGCGAGCGCAAAATTTTCATATCCTGTTCCGACAGCTTATTGCTGAACAGATTGATAAAACCCAGCCCTAAGAGAACAATAATTGGTATGTAAATGAAATCAAGCACTATTTTTTGTGAATCAAAAATGGTTATTTAAAGTTTATCAC
Organism: Flavobacteriales bacterium UBA7519; assembly: GCA_002476905.1. GTDB lineage: Bacteria > Bacteroidota > Bacteroidia > Flavobacteriales > Weeksellaceae > Epilithonimonas. Next base: position 10,070 of record DLND01000206.1, on the reverse strand, counting down.
TAATCAATCTTTTACCATAAACTTTATAAAGGTATATTGAAAATAGAATTAAAATAAAAAAATGAGCAGGAACTGTATATCTCGATGCAATTGTAAAAAATAGGTGTGCTAAACCAACATACAAGCAAAAACTGGTTAAAATAATGAGATAAGTATTTTTAAAAAAACGGTATCGTAAGAAATAAATCAAAGAGAGAAATAAACCTAAGAAAATTGTGGAAAAAGTTACAATAAAAGGATAAACAGCATTTACCTTTCCTAAAAATGACTTACTATTATTGAATGCATTTTCATTAAAACCTGTAAAATAAAATCTCATAAAAGTATAAATTCGGGTTTCTAAATAGAAAAAAGGATTCTTTTTTATTTCCTGCAATGTATACTCCCGCAACATTTTTTCTTTTTTTAAAGTATACTTGGAATTATAAGTAATAAAAAGGGGCTTTCGCGAATTTTTCATTACATCTAAGTTTTCTCTGTCCTTATTACTCTGCAAAGAATCGCACGCTGTAATTAACTCTTTCCATTGATTCTCATAAATCTGAATATATTTTTTATTCCGTACAGCATTGCCGAAAGGACTTGTTGCATCCTTCACAATGACGTTATCCCAATTAAATGTTTCTTTATAACCAAACGGCAACTTAAAGCTCCAATAGGACATATGCATCAATCCTGCACCAGATTCTAAAGGGGTAGGTTTATACACTCCGTGATTTTTTAAATTCCAAATTGAAAAAGGAACTGTACACAGAAACAAAGTAATTAAATGGACAAAATAATATCTTAAATATTCTTTTTTACGGATAATCCATAAAGTATAAATTAACAGTAGTGGAAAAAGTAAAAAACTAGGTCTTACTAAATAATCTGCTCCGGCTACTATACCTAAAAGAATAGCATTTTTAAAACTGTATTTCAAGCAAATAAGAATATAAAAATACAGAACAGTAAGAAAGATAGTGAGCATCTCAGCACTTAGGTATCCAGAATAAAATGGTATCTGAATATTAAATACTGTAAGGAATAAAAAAATAAAAAGAATATGAATATTACCTGTAATTTTCAAAACTATCTTGCAGCACAAATACAGGGAGAGTAAATAAAGTAAATATTGTGCAATAAGTATTGATATATCATTCCCAAAAACAGATTTAACTGAAAAAACAAATAATGGATACCCAGGTGTTCTGAGTGTTTCAGGATAATAATCCGGCAAGAAATACCACATGGAGTATTTTCCAAATTTTAGACTTTCAGCTAAAGATAAATATTTTGGTCCATCATTAAAATGTTTCCCTAAAGCAGTTAAAAAAGCGAATAAAGATGAAACTATATTTGCAAAAATTAAAAGGTAGAGTAATAATTTATCTTTCTTTTTCATAATTATTCTATATCAAATTTTATTAGGCGTATCTTTTGTTATTATTAATAATTTTCTTTAATGAATATCCGTTTTTATTCACAATACTAAAAAAATCAACAGACGTTTCTCATTTCGTAGGAATCTAATAACTCTATTTCAATATTTTGAAATTCTTAATGACAAAATAATGCTAAAAAACCAAATTATTACTTATTATGGATTATTACATTTTCTTTAATCAATCTGCTAATCTCATAATTCTTAATTTATAAAACTAAAATTTCTTTCTTAACTTAATATTTGTTTTTTTGAATTCAGATATTTAATTAAATTATTTCCCATATTGATAAAAAACATTTCAACATATTTCTGCAGAAAAATCCCAATTGGATAGCATAATGCAATTGTAATTAAAACATACAAAATAAACACTAATATTGAATTAGTTGATGGAAATATGAAAAAAGGGAATACAAAATGAATAATATAGATAGAATACGAAACAATTCCTATTCTCTGAAACACAATATTATCCAATTTTGTTTTTTCTAAAATCTTCATCAATCCACAGAAAGAAACCCCTGAAGTTAAGGGCATTAAAAAGAAATATTCTGTTATCCATAAAAAATACGCTAAAACAAAAAATGAAATAAATACAAAAAACGCCGTTGTCAGGTTTATTTTTTTATGATATTTATAATATAAGATTCCGACTAAAAAGACCGGCAGCTGCTTTATTTCACTTATTGCATCCCTAAAGGAAGCATCAAATTTTATTCCTCCTAAATATAAAATAAGAAACCCTATGAAGCAGAATAATATGACTAAAAACATTTTCCTTAAATCTTTAAATATGACAAAAATAAAAGGAAAAATAAGATAAAATAACATTTCCGTACTAATTGACCATCCACCCGGAACAATACTGTTTCTTGCAGAAGGAACTAGTACATTCAGAAAAGTTAAATTATACAATATGTTACTAAAAGTATAATCTTTTACACTCCCGAGGAAATATCTAAATGTGAAATAAATGATAATCCCGAGATAATAAATGGGGAAAATTCGAAAAAATCTCCTAATATAGAAATTTCTTATAAAAAATAATTCATTTTTTCTTGCATCTCGTGATAAGCATAAAGTGAAAGCTGATGCTACGAAAAATAGTTGCACTCCCCTTTGTCCATAGGTTAAAAAAAACCTCAGCAATTCATTAGTGTATGTATAGATTTGTGAGCAATGAATAACTATTACCATAATAATTGCTATTCCTCTTGCTGAATTAATATAGCTATATTTCTTCATCGCATCAATATTTGTATCCATTTTTCAGCAGTCACTTGAATGCAGTATTTTTCCTCCACCAGCCTCCGGGCATTATTCCCGAACAGTTGCCTCTTTTCCCGGTGCTCCTTTAATTCTGAAATCCGCTGAATCCAGTCTGTATCGGAATAAACCAGATAACCGTTTTTGCCATCAACACATACTTCCCTGTTCATTCCCACATCCGATGCTACGCCCGGTATTCCGCAGGCGGCATACTGAATGAGTTTATAGGCGCATTTTCCCTTTTCCCATTTGGAATCCTGCAGTGGCATAAGGCCAATATCCATTTTCAGAATCTCGGCAACCTCTGTCTCTTCCGTCCACCGGATATATTGTACATTCTTTCCGAGATCCATATCCTCTGTGATCCCCACAATATGGAAACGGATATTCGGATCTTGAATCAGCAAGGCTTTGATCCAGTCTTTGCAGGGTAAAAGATGTTTTTCGAATGTTGTTTTCGTCCCAATCCAGCCAACAACGAATTTTTGATTATTTTCGGAAGCGCTTCTTTCCCCGGCTTTTCCTTCGACTCCGCTCAGGATGACATTTGGTGGAAGCTCTAGGTCAGAGTCACTATTTTTTACTGGATACCTTTCTAAATCTATTACTGTTGGAATAATTTCTATGTTTTTTGTTCCCGAACGGGTTGCATAATCTGCCAGATATTGATTTCCTGCCACCACCATTCCGCTGAAACGCATCACCTTGGCAATTTTATTTGCGAGAAACTTTTTAATAATGGGATTTGAACTTTGGTCATAATTATGAAAAATGGCATCATCATAATCTACAATGTATTGGATTCCCAACCGTTTTAACATCCATTCCGTCCATGCGGGCAGAAAAGGAAATATCTCTTTCTCGATGACCACTCTGTCATAACTGAAGACTGAAAAAAGTACCCCTAACCTTCTAACGTAGGACTTTAAAACAGCACTGATATTTTTTTTTCCTGCATAAAAATCTTTCAGGTATGCATCGTCAAAGAAGGGTTTTACGGTCACCTGCATCCCCGCCTTTTCCAAATAAGGAAAATATTGATAGCTGCGCATTCTGCTGCTGCCAGCTAACCTCGTGTATTTGGTAAGGTAAAGGATCTTCATTGATGGGGGATGGTTGATTGTTGGTAGTTGATGGTTTATGGTGATGGTTAGTTTTTGATTGCTTTGAGGTAGGATTCTGCTGCAGCTTCCAAAGAAAAATAATGCTGTGCTTTTTGAGCGATTTTGTTTCTATTGGCAAATATAGCTTTTTCTACAAAATTTTTGATCTGCGGTATCTGTGGTAGCAGACCGATGGAATGATCGTAGAGGTAACATTCTTCAAAATTCTCCAAAATCTTCTCCGTATCGCCAATGCCTTTGCTGGCAATCACGGGCAGTCCGCAGAGGAGATATTCGCCTAGTTTTATGGGTGCTACCCCCTGCATACTGAAGGTGGGTTTTCTGAGTCCGAATGCTACATCACCGCCGTTGAGGTAAAACGAAACCTTTTCCGAAGGCACCGATTTTAAGATAACCTGCGCTTTTAGCTCCGTGGGAATATTTTGTTCCGCAAATGCTGTATTGCCCGTGAGGATGAGGAATTTTGCCAAATGATTTTCTGCATAAGCTGAGAAAATCTCCAGCATTTCATCGATGCAGTATTGCGGTCCCAAAGATCCGGCATACACAAACAGCAATTCATCTTTCAAGCCCAATTCTTTCCGTACTTTTTCTCTTATTGTTGGCTGATAAGCAAATACATTTTTGTCTCTTCCGTTAAAAACCACAGAAAACTTGGATCGGTAGGATTCGCCGAGATGGGCGATATGGATATCTATTGCTTTCTGCGATCTTGTGATGACGGCATCCGCAGACTTCAGCATTTTTGTCTCTGCCGACTTCATCAGTTTATACTGAAATGATTCTTTTTTAAGTCCTGCAAAATCAATCCGTTCTTCGAGGGGTAAACCGTCTGCATCGAAAATGAGTTTACCCCTAAATCCCCTAAAGGGGACTTTGCCACCCCTCAGTCCCCTAAAGGGGAAGAAAGCAGAGCCCCTTAGTCCCCTAAAGGGGAAGAAACCAGAACCCCTCAGTCCCCTAAAGGGGAAGAAAGCACGCGAAGCAAAGGGGGAGTTAATCTGATTGACAATCATCGCAGGAAACGTACTTCGTGGCATTACGATGTGAATGTTATTTTCCCTGATGTATTTTTTGATTTTACCAGCTGAGGAAAGCACGGTCAAAAGACTTCCTGTGGAAACATTAGGTTTCCTGAGTACAGGCCAGGCCGTATAGGTGATTCCCATTTGATCTGCTGCTGCTTTGGTATGTGCAATTTTTTCATCATCCGCCCAGGTGAACTGTACCACGTGGAATTGATAATCTCCCTGCTTAGCGATTTCCTGAAAAATAGGCATAAACAGCCCTTCCATATAAGAAGTCTGCGGGCCGTCCCAGGTGATGAAGAGGAGGTTTTTCGATTTCATTAATTTATTTCCATTTGTTGGTTAAGAAGCTTCGCAAATCCATCGTTATAATTCCTTCGTACGTATTTCCGGAAAATTCGTCCATAGTAACAAGCATTTTGGGATAATTGTCCTTAATTTTCTGCAAATTCCCGAATTCCCTTTCTATGGTTTTTTCCTCGTTAAGTGTCAAAGCCACCTGAATGTAGAGTTTTTCGCCTTGCTTTTGGGCGATAAAATCTATTTCGTTGTTGTCCAGCATTCCGACTTCTACGGAATATCCACTTACCAGCAGATGGTTATGAACAGCATTTTCCAGAATTTTCCCGCGGTCTTCTGTGCGATAACCCCAAAGAGCATTTCTGATTCCTAAATTTTCAAAATAATATTTTTCTCCTACTTCAAACAAGCGTTTTCCCATAATGTCATAACGCTTGACTTGATGAATCAAAAATGCACTGACCAAATGCTGTATATAGAGTTGCACCTGATTAGGTGCAATATTCACTTTCTGGGATTTCAGAAAATCACTGATTTTTTTAGCGGAAAAAATACTGCCGGTATTGGACGCCAGAAATGCAACCAATTGTTCTAAAAAAACGGTATTACGAAGCCCAAAACGATTGACAACATCTCTGAAAAGAATCGTAGAATAAATGTTTTTCAGATATTCAAAAGCAATTTCATCTTCTAGTGGAAGATGGATAAGGTAGGGCAAACCTCCGAATTTCAGATACTTATCTAAGCTTTGAGGCGTGTCTTCCAACTGATGAAATACCAAAAATTCTTCGTAAGAAAGACTATAAACATTCATTTCTATAAATCTCCCGCTCAGATGCCCTGCAATATCTCCCGATAATAAATTGGCGTTGCTTCCTGTACAGTATAAGTCCAGATTTTTATCCAAAACCAGAGAACGAAGCGCTGTTTCAAAATTTTCGATGTCCTGAATTTCGTCTATGAACACATAGGTTTTTTCTGTTTCCGATTTATGCTGCAAAACATAGCTGTTCAAATCTTCTGCTGTCTTTATCGCTGCAAAAGCTAAATCTTCTTTGTTGATGTAAATGATGGTTGCATTTGCGTCTTTTTGCTGAATCAGCTCAATCAGCTGAAACAAGAGATAGCTTTTCCCCACACGTCGCTGCCCTGTAAAAACTTTAATCGAATTTTTACCGATAAACGGCTCTACTCTTTTTAAATAAAGCGGACGGGCAAGGGTTTCTGTATTTGAAACAAACATTCTTTTAATTATGTTTTAAATTCACAGCAAATATAATGTTTTTATAATCATAATTATAATAACGCCCAATTTACTTGAGAATTATAATCATACTTATATTTTTTATTTGATCCTATATGGGATTTTCATTGAAAATGGAGCATGAAAAGTCCTTCCATATAAGAAGTCTGCGGGCCGTCCCAGGTGATGAAGAGGAGGTTTTTCATGGATTTCTATAAATTTTCATCAGTTCATTCACGTGATTTTCTAAAGAAAAGTTTCTCACAATTTTTTCATGACCAGCCAAACCTATTTTGTCCAATTTTTCTTTTGGCAATGCTACGATTGCTTTAATTTTTTCATACAACGCTTCTTCATCATCAGGAGGAACCATAAACCCATTTTTACCATCCTCAATAATTTCCGGTGCAGCACCTACAGCGGTACTCAAAGAAGGAGTTTTGCTATACATGGCTTCCACCAATGAATTGGAAAATCCTTCAGAATGGGAATTAAGGATATATAAATCTGAATTGAGCAAATAGGGATAAGGATCATTAATAAACCCAGCAAATTCTACAGAATCTTCCAATTTCAAATCTTTTACTTTTTGCTTTAATTCCGGTTCTGAATTTCCGCTTCCGGCAATGGTGAGTCTTATTTTGGTTTGGTTTTCCTTCACCAATATTTCAACAACGTTTAAAACTCCTTCAATGTTTTTAACCGCTTCTAAACGGGAAATCATCAGCATTCTAAACTCATTATTCTTGTTTTCTGCTTTGATTGTAGACAGATCATAATTAAAGAGCCCAAAGTTGTAAATGACTGTGGTTTTCGAGGATTGCAAACCAAATTGACTGATAATATGTTGTACTACTTCGCTGGATTCACCAACCGCCCAGTCGGCATTTCTAAAAATGTATTGAAAAATAGGTCTGGCCTTTTGAGAATGTTTTGGGATGCCAATCTCTTCCACGATGATCTTTGGTACACCAGCTAACTTTCCGGAAAAAAAACCAAAAAAATTAGCTTCGGCACCAGAGGTATGCAAAACATCCGGCTTTTCTTTTTTCAAAAATTTGTAAAATTTCCAAATAGTTTTAATAGAAGGTATTTTGTAATCCAAACCAAGTACTTGAACTCGTTTTCCGTTTGCCCGGATTTTTTTCTCTGCTTCACCCCCTTTTCCAAGCGCGACAAATACCCAATCATTCTGTTTATCATTATAAGTTGAAAGATTGGCCATTTTAGTTTCTATTCCACCGAAATCAAGGAGCGTGGTGAGGCGTAGGATTTTCATTTAATATCTAAATTAAGTAGTGAATGTCGATTATTACAACTGCAAATAAATATCTAAATATCTCTTCGCTACGATATTAGTATCGTGATAGTCTTCTGCAAATTTTCTTGATCTTTCAGAAAGTATATTCCTCTCCGTATTATTCTCTATGAAATAACTTACCTTTTCTACTACATCTTCAACAGTTGGCAATACATTAACAATAGGACAGTTTGAATAATGCCCTTTCTTAGCAACATCTTCCAAACCAGAAAAAACAACTTTACCTTTCGCCAAACCATACGCTGCGCTCATTCCATAACTGTAAGAATATAGCTGATCCACGATGAGATCGACACTATCAGTAAAATTATCATATTCCACATGGGTCATATTTCCTTTACAAATAAATTCGGCAACATCCTCATACCTTTTTGTCAATATCTTAAAGGCTTCTTGAATAATAAGTGTTCCCTTAAAATCAAAATTCAAATTAGTCCTGTTAAGTGGATGAAAAACTCTAATTTTCCTTGTTGCTTTACTCAATCGTAATGGGCGAATTTCAATAGGAAAAGGAATAATTTCTTCAGTAATAAATCCTGCTTCTGTCATTGAATATTCATATTCCCAACAAACAGGTATAATTTTATCAAAATGGCTTAATTTATTTTTAAAAGACTTATACTTTTTTTCATTCTTAAATTCATCATGAGGAGGATAATACTTCAGTTCTTGCACATGGTATCTGTAAACAGGATCTGAACCGGCCGCAACATACACTGTTTTAGTCTTTTCTAAAACCAATTTATCCATTAATCTGGAAATGAGTTTGTGAAAAGGATCAGGTGAAATTGTCTGTATGATGCCGTACTTTTTAAGCCTTTTAATCAATCCTAACTGTGTAATGAGTCTATCGAAACTCGCCGTAGCGCTATTGGCATTATTCCCTAAAAAAACATCTGATTGGTATTTTTTGAATCCATCGCCAAGAGTAGCTATTGCTACATCAACGCCATTATTTAATAGGCCTTTTTTAAGTTCAGAGTGAACACCACTCATTTCCTGAAGAAGTAGTACTTTCATTTATGCAATATATAATAATAATTTCTTTATGAAGAAATCAGTTGTATTAACTAATTTCGCAGAAAATTTATTTCTCAGAGATTCCAACCTGATTTTATCAAATGTTCTATATATAAAATTATATCTTTCACCGTAAAGTTTATTTTTGATTGCAAAAGTTGTTTTGCTCCTTTTTTTAAAATTTTGGTAAACATTTTTATCAAGGGTCTGAACGGAATTACTATGAATTCTATACTTAACTGTTGTCACTTCTAAATAATCTATTTTTAAGCCAAGCATTGTTGCTTTTACCCAAAAAGGATAGTCTTCGATCATCGGAAAATCTTCATCAAATTTTAAACTTTCAAAAACCTGTCTGTTAAAAAAAACAGCAGGTGCATTTAAATACACATGAGTCAAAAGTAACCGATTTTGCTTTGCGGGTTCTAATGTGAAAAATTTTGGAAAACTGCGCGTGATGAATTTTCCTATAAGATTTTTCTCATTAAAATTTTCATTAAAGATCATTGCATTGGTTTGAATAATCAACGAAGAAGTTTTTTGTGACGCATGAACGAAATTGGCAAATGCATTATCAGTGAAAACGTCATCCCCCGCAATCAACTTAATCCATTCTCCTTTGGAAGCTTTTACCCCCCGGTTGCAATTGGCCGGAATACCGGTGTTTTGCTCTACAGTGATTAATTGCGAATGCACAAACCGGTCTGAATTCTCCTTTAACCAATCCCGACAAATCTCTACGGTTGCATCCTTTGAACCATCATCTGAAATAATGAGTTCTATATTCTGATAGGTCTGCGCCCTGGCGCTTTCCAGAGTTTCCAACACATATTTGCTGGAGTTGTAGGTAATGACAATAATGGATACTAAAGGATTTTCCATTTGCCTATTTTTTTAATTTTGATTTAATTAATTCAAGAATATTCATCGTTTTGTTCATTCTGTATAGTGAGATCATGGCGCTACAAAGTATTAGCAAGCTCCCAAGAAAGTAAGTAACCCAGCCATCTGTGAAATAATACACAGCAAAGCATAAAAGTCCCAACGGAATCTGTAATAAAAGTATTTTCGGCAAAGTGCTATTATACGCAAACCCATATTTTATCTTGATAAAGAAATAAATTTGAACAAAATGTAAACTATAGCTAATCAAAAAACTAATTCCTAAACCTCTTAAACCATCAAAATAATAACCTAAACAGTTGAATAATAAAGTATAAATACTTGTTGCAAACTCGTTCCAAAAAAATGATTTAGAATCTCCTTTTGCTAAAATTAAAAACCCCATAGACCAACTTAATGCCTGAAAATAGACACCTAAAATTGAAAAATGAATCAG
>DLND01000186.1:5505-21549 GCA_002476905.1 Flavobacteriales bacterium UBA7519 | reverse complement strand
TGTAATCTGCAGCCTTTAGCGCAACATCGTTCCCGAATTTTACGCAGTCTTCGATTGAGTTTCCGTGAAGTAGTGCAATAGAAAATCCCGATGTAAAAGCATCTCCCAATCCCATATTATGAGCTTCGGTGCTTGGATTTTTGCGGAAGTATTTCATTTCTTTGCCATCAAAATAGCTGGTGCTGTTGGCACCGTCTCTTACAAAAAGTTTATTTGGCAGATGTTTGATGATGTCCTCCCGGTTACCTTCTCCGAAAATTATTTCCAGATCCGTACTTTTGGCTACGATAAAACTTGCATACTGAATGATTTCGTCAGAAAGGCGGCTTGCAGGAGCTGCATATATTCCTATTTTTTTATTTAGAGTCTCCGCTTTTTTGAATAAAAATTCAACAGTTTGCATGGGTATTTCCAGCTGAGTCAAAATCAGATCTGCGGCTAGTAAATATTTTTCTGCTTCCGCTATATCTTTGGGAGATAATTTATAATTAGCAGCAGGCACTACTGTTATAGCATTCCCTTCGTCAGATGCTGTGACATATGCTGTACCTGTGTCCTCATCTTCATCTTCTACCACATAAGCTACATTTACCGCTTCGTCATTCAGGTTTCTGAGTACCTGTTGCCCGAACGGATCCATGCCGACACGGCTTATAAAGTAAGTCTGAGCTCCTAAACGTGAAGTAGCAATGGCCTGGTTTGCACCTTTGCCTCCTAAAAAACTTTGTAGACTCTCTGCTAGAACCGTATTGTTGGCGGTCGGGATCTTTGAAGTATTCAGAACAAGATCTATAGAAGAACTTCCGACAACTACTATATTTGGTTTTATGTTACTTAGTTTCATGTGTAATTGGCGTTATTATCATCAGAAAGCGATATCTGCAATTTCATCTTGGCTAATGTAATCAATTAATCTGTTTCGATTTCTATAAACTCAGAAATTAATTTAACTGGTTGATTATCTTTAGAATATCCAATATACGTTGCATAAAACCCTTCACCATAACCCGTTTCAAATGCGACAATATTTTCCGGTTTACTATCATACGGTTTCAAAACCGCAAACTGATCGACTGCACCTTTTTCATCAAAAAAATGAGCGTGGAAAAATTCTTCATAGATTCCCATAAAATCAGATCCTTTTTTGTGGAAAAGATCTTGCTCAAGATTATTAAGAGCGCTCTGCGCATCTTTGTCCATAAAACTTCCCATTCCGGATTCTACGGGATAACCGAAGATTTCACCTTCTTTCAAATCTTCTAGATTTTGATCTCCACATAGAGCTAGAGTCCAATTTTCTGCCAATTGATTTTTATCGAAAACAATTTCCGCATAAGCAATACAGTTTGATTCTCTTTCTTTGTGAACCAAAACTTGAAAATCTCCTTTCGGAAATTCTTGATTAAAAGCCGAATGATCGGGCGAAATCAAAGCATCACTAGCTACAATTTTTCCAGATGATATGTGAACTTTCCCGACTTCGTAGGTTTCCAACAATGGATTTTCTACGAAGTCGCGGGAGAATAATTTTTTAATGTTTTCTATGTGAATCATTTTATAAAATCGGAAGTCAAAAATTAATGTCCGAAGTTTTTTTAAATTTATAAAAAGAAGTCTATTCTACCTCAACGATTATTGTGTTCCTGACAACAACATCAGCGCCTTTTCTATATTCAAAAACAATCGAATCTTTTCCAATTTTAAAGGCTTTAAAATTCCATATTTCTGAGCAATTTTGATTTTGTTGAATTTTTTCTAAAAATCTGATATTGTTAAATGCTTTTTCATTTTTAATACTCCAACTATATCCATTAACAGAACAATTTAAAACTTTGTTAAAGTCTTCATTCAATTTGACTATCAAATAAGAATTATATTTAGGATAATTATTCCATCCTCGGTAATCATAACCTTTGCAAGAATGTAAAAAACTACATACTATAAAACTTATAATGGAGAGTGATAATCTATTTTTCATTATAAGCTTTATAAGGTTATTCTAATTTTTACAAATTAGGTATTAATAAAAATTACAAACTTTTCAGTTTTTCTTCAAGAAGCGCAATTTTATCCAGCGCATCTTTTTGTTTTTTACGCTCGATTTCTACCACTTCTGGTTTTGCGTTCGCAACGAATTTTTCATTCGATAATTTCTTATCAACAGAGATCAAGAAACCTTTCAGATATTTGATTTCTTCTTCAGTTTTTTCTTTTTCTTCGCCCAGATCAAGATTTTCACTCAATGGAATAGAGAATTCATTCGCTCCAACTAAAAATGTAAAACTTGGTTTATCTGTTTTTTGATTGAAATTAATTTCTGAAATATTAGCCAATTTCTGAATTACCTCAGCATTTGCCAATTCGGAAACATTCGTAAAAACTTCAACAGTTTCTCTTGGCGAAATTCCTTTGGATTGACGATAATTTCTAACGCCAGAAATTACTTCTTTAGCAAAATCAAAATCCTTAATTTTATCTTCATTATAAGGTTCTGATTTTTTCTGTTGCGCAATGACCAATGCTTCAGAAACACTTCTTTCAGATATATTTTGCCACAATTCTTCTGACAAGAAAGGCATAAATGGATGCAACAGTTTCATCAATTCTTCGAAATAAGCAATCGTTTTTTGATAAACTTCTTCGCTGATTGCTTCCCCGAAATTTGGTTTGATTGCTTCCAAATACCAAGCACAGAAATCGTCCCAAATCAGTTTATAAACCAAATGCAATGCATCGGAAATCCTGAATTTTGAGAACTGATCTTCAATTTCGCCAATTGTTTTGTTCAATTGTTCTCCAAACCAATTAATCGTCTGTTTATCAAACTCTTTTGCTTTGATATTTTCGTTACGCTTCCAACCTTGGATTAATTTGTAAGCATTCCAGATTTTCGTAGCGAAATTTCTTCCTTGCGACATCAAATCTTCATCAAACAAAAGATCATTTCCTGCTGCAGAACTCAACAAACTTCCTACACGAACGCCATCTGCTCCATATTTTTCAATCAAATCGATTGGATCTGGCGAATTTCCTAGTTGCTTAGACATTTTTCTTCTTTGCTTATCTCTCACGATTCCGGTGAAATAAACATTCTTGAACGGAACGTCTTTTCTATATTCCAAACCAGCCATAATCATTCTGGCAACCCAGAAGAAAATAATATCCGGACCTGTAACCAAATCCGCAGTTGGATAATAATAATTGATGTCTTTATTTTCTGGATCCAAAATGCCTTCGAAAACCGAAATTGGCCACAACCAAGATGAGAACCAAGTGTCTAATGCATCCTCGTCTTGCTTCAGGTCAGAAGCCTGAAGTTGGAAGTTGGAAGTTTTTTCTTGAGCTAATTTTACAGCGTCGTCAATATTTTCAGCGACTACGAAATCATTTTCGCCAGTTCCATAGTAGAAAGCCGGAATCTGCTGTCCCCACCAAAGCTGACGAGAAATATTCCAATCGTGAACATTTTCCATCCAATGACGGTATGTATTTTTGAATTTGTCAGGATGGAATTTGATTGTATCATCCATCACAACATCCAAAGCAGGCTTTGCCATTTCGGACATTTTCAAAAACCATTGAACAGAGATTTTCGGCTCAATAACAGCGCCTGTTCTCTCAGAAGTTCCAACTTTATTCACATAATCTTCGGCTTTTAGCAGAAGTTCATTTTTTTCTAGTTCTTTAGCTATTTCTTTTCTTACCGTGAATCTTCCCATTCCTTGGTAATGCATTCCGTGTTCGTTAAGAACGGCGTCATTATCCATAGAATCTATGATTGGCAGATTATGTCTTTGTCCGATTTCGTAATCATTGATATCGTGAGCCGGAGTAATTTTCAAAGCTCCAGTTCCGAATTCGATATCAACATAATCATCCTCGATAATTGGAATTACACGATTTACAATTGGAACAATTACGTTTTTACCTTTTAAATGCTGGTATCTTTCGTCATTTGGATTAACACAAACTGCAACATCTCCAAAAATAGTTTCGGGACGAGTCGTTGCAACAGTTAAGAAATCTTCTGTGCCTTCGATTTTATATTTGAGATAAAATAATTTTCCATTTTGCTCTTTGAAAATTACCTCTTCGTCAGAAATATTCGTTTGAGCTTCTGGATCCCAATTGACGACTTTGTAACCACGATAAATTAATCCTTTGTTATAAAGATCAACAAAAACCTTGATTACAGATTTGGACAGATTATCTTCCAAAGTAAATCTGGTTCTGTCCCAATCACACGAACAGCCTAATTTTTTCAGTTGCTCAAGAATAGTTCCTCCGTATTTATCAGTCCATTCCCAAGCATGCTTTAGAAATTCTTCTCTCGTAATATCTTTCTTATTGATTCCTTCAGCTTTCAGTTTCGCTACAACTTTTGCTTCTGTAGCAATCGATGCGTGATCCGTTCCCGGAACCCAACAAGCATTGAAGCCCTGCATTCTTGCTCTTCTGACCAATACATCCTGAATGGTGTTGTTCAACATATGCCCCATATGAAGAATTCCAGTCACGTTTGGTGGCGGAATTACAATCGTATAAGGAGGTCTGTCATCTGGCTCCGAGTGGAAAAATTTATTTTCTAACCAGAAGTCATACCATTTTTGTTCAGTTTCCTGTGGATTGTATTTGTCAGCAATCTGCATTTTAAAAATATTTTTAAGCTTGTAATTTGCAAAAATAAGACAATGTGAAAAAATTAACATCACATATTCAAATTATTTATAACTTTGTTATTCAAAAATTTAATTATTTAAATCAAAAAAATATGAAAAAGATTCTTGCAGGATTGTTTATGACAGGAGCTATCGCTTTTGCATCTGCTCAAACAATCTCATTTGATAAAACAACTTTTGACTACGGAAATGTAAAAGCTGGATCAGACGGTCACAGATTCTTTACCGTAAAAAATACAGGAGATAAACCATTAATTATTAGTGAAGTAAAACCTTCTTGCGGATGTACAACGCCAGAATGGAGCAAAGATCCTATCTTGCCAGGTAAATCTTCTCAAATCAAAGTTGGATATAATACTGGAATCAAAGGAGCTTTCAATAAATTGATTGAAGTTTATTCTAATGATCCGCAGAACAGCAGATCTGTTCTTTATATCAAAGGAAATGTAGAAGATGTTGCAAATGCACAAGCTGTTTCTGTTGCACAAGAAGCTAAATTGGTTGCAGCTCCTGTCGCTACAGCAAAAGCTCAGCCAGCGGCAGCGGCTAAGAGAGTTGCAAAAAAGAAAGCTGATGTTCAGAAAGTTGAGTCAGTTGCTAAATAATTAAGGAATTTCTAAAAATAATTTCGCCGTCCCGTTCGCAAACGAGGCGGTTTTTTTTATCTTTACAATAAATCAATTTTTATGGATTACAATTTTTCAGACGACTTTTTGATTAAAGAAAATTCAAAATTCGAAATCAAAAAACATAATACCAGTTATAAAGGAAAAATCAATAAAGATGAAGCGAAAGAACTTCTCGAAATTGAAAAAGAAAAACTCCGTTTGCTACAGGAAAAACTATATGCAGATGGAAGTCAGTCCTTGTTAATTGTTCTTCAAGCGATGGATGCAGCAGGAAAAGATAGTTTGATAAAACACGTTTTCGGGGGCGTGAATCCGCAAGGTTGTGAGGTAACAAGCTTCAAAGGTCCGAGCACAAAAGAATATTCTCATGACTTTATATGGCGACATTATTTAGCTCTTCCAGCTAAGGGAAAAATCGGAATTTTCAACCGTTCGCATTACGAAAGTGTTTTGGTATGTAAAGTTCACCCGGAATATAATCTGAGCGAAAAAGTATGGAAAGATGTAAAACAATTTGACAAAAAATTCTGGGGAAACCGATATGAAAGTATCCAGAATTTTGAAAAGCATTTGGCCAACAACGGAACCAAAATTGTCAAAATTTTCCTAAATGTTTCTAAAGAAGAACAAAAGCAACGTTTTCTGGACAGAATCAATGAGGATGATAAAAATTGGAAATTTTCTTCTGCAGATGTTACAGAGAGAGGATTTTGGAACGATTATATGAAAGCGTATGAATCGGCCATTAATAAAACTTCTACTGAATATGCACCGTGGTATGTGATTCCTGCAGATCAAAAGTGGTTTTCTAGAGTTGCAGCTATCCAGATTATTATTGATAAGCTGGAAGAAATGAATCTGCAATATCCTGAAGTTTCTGCGAAAGAAAAGAGCGCTCTTGAAGATTTAAAAATTAAATTAGAAAGTGAAAAATAAAGCAGTTTTATAATATGATGGTATAATTACTGCAAAGAGATACGTCAAATATAAAAATAATGGATATTACAAAACATATTAATTCAGCTCATAAAGCCTTTGAAGACTGGAAAAAAGTACCGTTTGAAGAACGACAAAAGTTATTGCTGAAACTGGCAAAAGTTCTTGAGAAAAACAAAGAACAATATGCGGAAACTATCACCAGAGAAATGCATAAACCAATCACCCAGTCTTCGGCAGAGATTGAAAAAAGTGCTGGTATGATTACATATTATGCCGAGGCTGAAAATGTTCTGAAACCAGAAAATATCAAAACCGAGTATGATGTTAGTGAAGTGCATTATGATCCGATGGGAATTATTCTCGGAGTGATGCCTTGGAATTTTCCGTTCTGGCAGGTTCTAAGATTTGCAATACCTACACTCCTAGCAGGCAATGTGGTGATTCTGAAGCACGCATCTATCTGTTTCGAAAGTGGTGATGAAATAGAAAATGCTTTCTCCGAGGCTGGTTTCCCAGAATATATTTTCAAGAATCTAAGAATCGGACACAATGAAATCCAAGATATCTTGGAAAATCCGTTGGTGAGAGGGGTAAGCCTTACAGGTAGTGAAAAAGCTGGCGGAACTGTGGCCGCACTGGCAGGGAAAAATATCAAAAAGTCGGTTTTGGAACTTGGTGGCAGCGATGCTTTCATAGTTCTGGAAGATTCCGACTTTGAAAAAGCGGCAAAAGAAGGACCTTGGGCAAAGTTACAGAATACAGGACAGATATGTAATGCGGCAAAACGCTTCATTGTACATAAAAAAATTGAGAAGGAATTTGTTCCGAAATTTATTGAAGAGTATAGTTCCTACCAACCTGCTGATCCTATGAAAAAAGAAACTAGATTGGGGAAAATGGCAAGACCAGACTTGGCGGACGATCTAGAAAACCAGTATAAAAAAGCTTTGAAGAATGGAGCAGAAGTAGTTCTACCGCTTGAGAGAATTTCAGAAAACGAATTTCGTCCGGGAATTATCTTGGTAGAAGAGGGAAATCCAATTCTGCAGGAAGAGTTATTTGGACCGCTTGCAATGCTGATGATTGGAAAAGATGATGAGCATATTTTAAAACTTGCTAATGATATTCCTTTTGGATTGGGAAATGCAGTTTGGACCAAGGATAAAAAAAGGGCTCAATTCTTTATTGATAATTTACAATCCGGGACAGTGTCCATTAATAAAGCAACGAGCTCCGATACCAGACTGCCATTTGGAGGGGCAAAGTCCTCAGGGTATGGGGTGGAGTTATCTTTACACGCGCTGAAAGAGTTTACACAAGTCAAAACTGTAGTAGGAAATATTTAAACAAAATCGGGTAAGAAAACTTACCCGATTTTTTATTGATTTAATTCAGATTCGAAGAATCTTTTGTTTTTAAGGCTAGTAAAGAGTCTGCTTTCGCTTTTTTCTCTAGTTCAATCTGCTGAACAACATTGTCCCTGTTTTCCTGTTCCTTCATAATAGTTGCGAGCTGAGGTTCAATAATTTTATTCATCTCATCTTCAGAAATATTATTAGCATCAGGGGAGTCGAGCAGTTTTTTCCACGGCCTGCGTTTTCCCCACGGATAGTCTCCGTACACAATCAATGGTGTTCCTTTGCCTCTGGTAGTTTGTCCGCCTTTATTCAGAATCCAAGTATCTACCCAGCTATACATCCATTTGGCATCTTCTTCCAACATTCTTAAACAGGAGTGAGAAGCTGGATAACCCGGCATTGCATACTGGTGCCAACCTATACCGTCAAAATTGGCAACATTAACATTCCAACGCAGTTTCCACTCATCACTGACTGTGGAAATGGCAACTTCTTTTTTCCAATTTGCAAACATTAGACCTCGTTTTGTCTGCGTAGCCTTTTTACCCATGCTGGTTGGTCCCCATTTTATAAGATTACCATATTCATAAACTCCAAAAGCCTGGATTGGATATGAGAAGAAAACAAATTTCTTTACATTTTCCAATGTGCTTACGTGACCGGGAAACGGTGAATAAATAAGAAAATCTTCCTCTATTTTGGCAGGAACTACAAGTGTGTCTGCTGCTCCGATATTAGCTTTGTCTAGTCTATTAAGCGCCAGAATTGTGTATAGAGCTTTGCCTGTAAATTCTTTCTTATTTCGGACTGAAACAGAATCTGTGTTTTTATAAATCCAAGGATAGAAACCAAAATCTTTTCTTGGGATAACAACATCTGGAATTTTTGGTTTTTCATCCTCTACTATTTGTTTATTATCTTCCTCTTTGTCACTAGAAGAGATAGTGGCTGTCGGATTATTTTTTTTATCAGTGAGTGGAGATGACTCATCTTTTTTGCAATATATTAAAGATGCAGATAGAATAATTAATGTAAATAAATTTTTGATTTTAAATAGGGTCATGGTTTCTTATTAACATTCAAAAAATTACAAAAAGAATACCATTTTATTAATATTGTCTTTAGGAATTATTTTCTAAATCTTTTTTCTGAATAATATCGCTGATAATTTGCTTGGCGTGAATCCTAGAATTTTCTATAAACCACAGATGTGTATCTCTTCCTCCGCAGACAACACCAGCCAAATAAATACCATTAATATTGGTTTCCATAGTGTTAACATTGTAATGAGGGTTTTGGCTATTATTTTTTAGATCGATTCCGATCGCATTGAGAAAATCAAAATCCGGCAGATAACCAGTCATTGCCAGAACAAAATCATTTTCAATTTCTTTGATTTCGCCGACATTGGTTTTCAAAATTACACAATATGGTTTTACTTCCAAAAGTTCAGCCTCAAAAAAAGCTTTGATGCTTCCTTCTTTGATTCTGTTCTCTATGTCGGGCTTTACCCAGTATTTTACACTCTGCGAGATTTGGCTGCTGCGAATTACCATGGTAACCTTTCCGCCTTTTCTACAGATTTCCAAAGCAGCATCTACAGCAGAATTACTGGATCCAACCACCAGCACCTTTTGAAAAGAATAGGGATAAGGCTCTGTGTAATAATGGCTAACCTTAGGCAAATCTTCTCCTGGGATATGCATCAAATTAGGAATGTCATAAAATCCAGTAGCGACAATAATATTTTTAGCTAAATATATCTGCTTACTGGTTTCAACCTGGAAAACTGTAGATTTTTGAATGTTGATGACCTTTTCGTAAGTCTTAATATTGATCTCTTTTGATTTTGCAATACCTTGGTAATATTCCAAAGCATCTTGTCTCCCCGGTTTTGGACTGGTTGTAATAAATGGAATATCATCAATTTCCAAGCGGTCGGCCGTTGAAAAAAAAGTCATGTATAAAGGATAATTGTAGATGCTGTTTGCAACAGTTCCTTTTTCTATAACGATATACTTCAGATTATTTTTCCGGGCTTCCAGAGCACAAGCTAAACCAATTGGACCACCACCAACAATAAGAACATCAAATAATTCCATACCACAAATTTACAAAAATATTATCTACAGATCGGCATCTTCCCAATCCTCGTATTTTAGTACATTCTGAAGCAGGCGTCTGTTTTCATTTCGTAATTCTTCCATTTGATTCAGAAGTTTATGGATGATTTCAATGCCAGGGAGATTGACGTCTAGATCATAATGCCAGTTAGCGAAGCGTTCGAGATGTGGCAATTCTTCGTAAATAATGTAGCGGATGCTGTTTTCGGTTTGCGGATGCAGCAGTTCCGAATCGATCAGCTGATCCAGAAACGTGTAATCTATTTTGTATAACCGGATAATTTCTTCTAATGAGATTCTTTCGTTCATAGCTAAGAATTTTTGAGTTGCTGAAACAGTTCTTTTTGTTTTTCTGTAAGGTGAGTTGGGATTTTTACGTTATACGTCACATAAAGATCGCCAAATTCGTTTTCTTTTTTATAAATAGGAAACCCTTTGCCTTTCAATCGCACTGTAGTTCCGTTTTGTGTTCCCGGTTTCACTTTTAGTTTCACGGAGCCGTCCAGTGTCTGGATATTTACATCTCCACCTAAAACTGCGGTATAAAGGTCAATGTCAACAGAAGTCCTGAGATTGTCACCTTCGCGCTTAAAATCTTTGTCTTCCGTAATGTTGAATGTAATGTAAAGATCACCGTTTGGACCACCATTCATTCCCGGATTTCCGTGACCTTTCAGCTTGATCTGTTGCCCGTCGTACACGCCTGCTGGAATCGTAATTCTAATCTTTTTGCCATTAATTTCGAAAGTCTGCTGATGCGTTTTGTAGGCATCTCTCAGATTCAGGTTCAGCTCTGCCGAAATATCCTGACCTTTGAATTTTCCGCTGGCACTGCCTCTGGAACTTCTTCCGAAATTTCCGCTTCCACCAAACATGGATTGGAAAAAGTCCGAAAAATCTTCACTTCCATCATAATCTGCTCCCGAAAATCCACTACCAGGATTTCCGGAATACTGCTGCTGTCTCTGCTGGTGCTGTGCACGTTCATATTCTTCGCCATGTTTCCAATGCTCACCATATTTGTCATACTTAGCGCGGTTTTCAGCATTGCTTAGGACCTCGTTAGCTTCATTAATTTCCTTGAATTTCTTTTCTGCCTCTTTATCGTTCGGATTCATATCAGGATGATATTTCCGCGCCAGCTTTCTGTAGGCTTTTTTGATGTCGTCGGCAGACGCATTTCTTTCAATCCCAAGGATTTTATAATAGTCTATAAATGCCATAGTAACAAAATGTTTTTAAAAGTATTATTTTCCCTAAGTTAGTTAAATCATTTGTGAAATAAGAAAAGTTTTCAATTTAAAAGTATAAAGTTTCTTTCTATTACCAAACTTTTGGTCTACTTTTCAATTTAACTTTTTTTGGTTCGACTTGGAATAAGCTCGTTTCCTAGCTCAAAACAATTGCAAGTCGATACAATGGAGCTATATATGGTCTTGTCTTTTTTCTTATCAATGAGGATTAATAACTAATTTATTTCTGTTCTACCCAGATCAATTGGGAAGTATTATATCCGATTTCTTTGGCTTTGGCCAGGAATTTATTTTTAACATTTTCGGGGATTTTTTTCTCTCTGGAAAGAATCCAAAGGTATTTCAGATTATTGCCAACAACCAACGCATGTTTATAATCATCTTCTAACGCAATGACGTTATACCCTGCCCAGAATGGTTTGAAAAAAGATACTTTCAATCTTGCTTCGTTTTCAGAATTTACAAATCTTGCTTCGCCTACGCTCTGCTTCCATTCTTTTTTTACGTAATCGTATCCTTTATTATCCACTTTGATTGTGCCATCCGGATTTTTTAGAATACGTTGCGGTAACCTGATTCAGATTGCGTTCAAACTTGAAATCGAACCTTGCAATCTCGTACCATTTCCCTAGATACTTATCAGAGTCAAAGTTTTTTACTGCAACAGTCTTGTCAGGAATGCCTACGGAACAGGAGTTAAGAACCAAAATGCCTATGATACCTATAGAAATAGGAAGTAAAATTTTTGCAAATGTCTTTTTCATTGTGAAGTTTAATTAGAATATTGAAGCAAAAATAATTCCAACAAAATTAATTTGGTTTAGATTTTATGAGGGAAATATGGAAGAAGTTAACCTTAGAATATTGAACTAAATAAAAAGAGAAGATGTATACTCGTCTTCTCTTTTTTTATAAATATTTAACGATTTTAATATTCAGGTGCCAATTCTACAATTAGTCCTTCTAATTCCTGCGTTACAGGAATCTGACATCCTAATCTGCTATTAGGCTTCACATTAAATGCTTCTGCAAGCATGGCTTCTTCATCCGGAAGCATTTCCGGTAAAGGCACATTTTCACTTAAAACATAACATTGGCAGGATGCGCACATTGCCATGCCGCCACAGATACCAATTGTTCCTTCTTCTGCCAGCTCATAGGCCCGAACTATTTCCATAAGGCTCATTGCCATATCGGTGGGTGCTGCAATGTTGTGAGAAACTCCTTCTCTGTCTATTATTGTAATATTAACGTCGGACATAATGCAAAGATAAGAAGTTGAATTCAGATACCAGATTCTTAGGTCTAAAATTTTTGTAGAATTACAAAAAAAGAGGATCTTGAAAATCCTCTTCAGTATTATTATAATTGATTAATTACTAATCAATAGATTTTACAACTGCTTTTTCAGCTTCCTTTCTGGTTCCGTCGAATCCGTCTACACCGCTTACGGTTGTGTATTTCAGGACGAACTTTTTGCCAGGATTCAGTCTGTTATATACGCTCTGGCACATTAGGGTTGCTTCGTGGAAACCGCAAAGTATTAATTTTAATTTTCCTGGGTATGTATTGATGTCACCAATGGCGTAGATGCCGTCAATATTGGTCTGATAATCCAAAGCATTATTGACTTTTATTGCATTTTTTTCAATTTCCAATCCCCATTCTGCCAAAGGCCCCAATTTCGGAGTTAGTCCGAATAATGGAATAAGATAATCTGTTTCAAGGATTGATTTCTCCCCATCTTTTTCTATTTCGATTGCGGTGAGTGTTTCTTCTCCGATTAATCCAGTGACTTCAGCTGGAGTAATCAGATTGATTTTTCCCTGACGTTTCAGTTCAGTCACTTTTTCAACAGAGTCCAGTGCGCCACGGAATTCATTTCTTCTGTGGATTAAAGTCACTTCAGAAGCTACATCTGCTAAAAAAATAGACCAGTCTAGAGCAGAGTCTCCTCCGCCTGCAATCACAATTTTTTTATTGCGGAACATTTCAGGTTCTCTTACAAAATATTCAACGCCTTTTTCCTCAAACTTTTCGATATTGTCAAGTTCAGGCTTTCGCGGGTCAAAGCTTCCAAGACCTCCGGCAATGGCAATGGCTTTACCTTTAACTTTTACACCTCGGCTAGTTGTAACTATAAAATCTCCTTCTTCTGTTTTCTCATAACTCACAGCCTTTTGAGCCAGCGAAAATTGAGGTTCAAACTGTTTGATCTGCTCCATCAGATTATCCACCAAAACACCTGCATCCACACTTGGAAATCCGGGAATATCAAAAATTGGTTTTTTAGGATATAGTTCTGTCAATTGACCTCCGGGTTGTGGAAGTGCATCTATAAGATGGCATCTTAATTTGAGTAATCCGGCTTCGAATACTGCGAAAAGTCCTGTGGGACCTGCACCTATAATTATAATATCGGTTTCGAACATCTATAAAAATTTTGGAGTAACAAAAATATGCATTAAATATGATTTTAGAATGATTCTAAAGTATGATATTTATGGGCTTCTCAATTAATTCTAAAAAGTATCACTTAGTTATAAATTATTTTGAGAATTATTTGTTTGAGATTTACTCTTATTATGTTGAAGTTTAAATCCAGGGATACTTATTTATCTCAGGGATTTTTTTTCTTAGGCATCTCTTTTTATAAGAGCCATATAGAAACCATCATAACCTTCGCTAGGCATAATTTTCTCATCTTTAATCAAAGAAAAATCTGGATTATTGCTTAAGAATGTCTTTACCTGCTCATTATTTTCGGATGGTAAGATAGAGCAAGTCGCATAAATCATCTGTCCTCCTTTTTTCAATATTTTTGAATAATCTTGGAGGATTTGCTGTTGCTCACTTTTGATCCGTTCAATAAATTCCTGGTCTATTTTCCATTTAGAATCAGGGTTTCTTTTCAAAACACCGAGACCAGAACAAGGCGCATCAATCAATAATCTGTCCGCCTTTTCATGAAGTCTTTTGATGACTTTATTATCCGATATAAGTCTAGTCTCAATATTGTGCGCACCAGCTCTTTTTGCACGTCTTTTTAACTCGGCTAATTTCCATTCGTAGATGTCAAGGGCTATGATTTGACCTTTGTTTTTCATCAACGCCGCAAGATGTAAAGTTTTTCCACCAGCACCAGCACAAGCATCTACCACTCGCATCCCTTCTTTAACATCCAATAATTCTCCAATTTTTTGTGAGCTTGCATCCTGAACTTCAAACAATCCATCTTTGAAAGCAGAAGTTAAAAACACATTTTTCTTTTCTGCTAATTGTACAGCATCCGGATAATTCTTGATGGTGAAAGCTTCAACGTTTTCGTCATTCAAGTCAGCGATTAATTCTCTTGGAGTAGTCTTAAGAGAGTTAGTTCGCAAAACAGTTGGCGCTTGTTCATTAAGAGCCAGCATCTCTCTTTCCCAGTTTTTTCCCAATTCTTTTTCAAGAGTTTCTGCCAACCAATCAGGGATTGAATATTCGATGGCTTTTGTCGGAACGGTTCCTTTTTTAAGTTTTGTTAAAATGTCCGCAACTTTGATTCCGTCGAATTCTTCAAATTTTTTGTAATGGGTTTTGCTCCATAAAAGGTATGCGAGGATTAGTTTATAAATATTATTTGGTTTCACGCCTTCACCCATATAATATTCAAGACGTTTTTTCCAACGGATAATATTATAAAAGATTTCGGAAACAACTTTTCTGTCTTCACTTCCCCATTTTTTATGTGATTTCAGCAGTCTTTCTATAACTTTGTCCGCATATTTTCTGTCTTCAAAAAAAGTTTCCTGAAGTGAATCGTGAATCCCGATAAGGAGGTTTCTATGAATTAATTCCATTAAATTTAATTAAATTTTAACTGATAAAAAACTTCCATTTTTTGAATTTGATATTTTTTTGAAAGCAATTTTATCGATTCTGCAAAGTTACTGAATTTAATTATACTTCTCACAGTATTTCTTACCTCATCAAAAGTCCCTTTAGGTATACCAAATAATAATTTTATATTAAATTTTTCAAAATTGTTTTAATTTATTGTTTAACAATTTTGTCAAAAATAAAATTCGTTATAGATTTGCACAAAATTGTTTAACAAAAATGTCAAACCAATCAAAAAAGGACCACACACAAGAACTCATAAAGGAAACGACTAAAAATCTTTTCTTTGTTCAGGGGCGTTTTGCTGCCACCACTCAGGAGATTGCGGATGAGGCTGGAGTAAACAGAACATTGATAAATTACTATTTCAGGTCTAGAGATAACCTGGTTCAAATTGTCTTTGATGAAGCTCATAGAGTAGAAAAAGAAAAATCCGAAGTGATTATGAGATCTGATCTTAATTTTAAAGAAAAAATCTCAAAATTTATTGAAGAAAGTCTTCAAACCAGTTTGAAGTATCCTTATCTAGAGACCTATATCGTTTCCCCGATTAACAACGGAAGCTGCCATAAGAGAGATGTAGAAAAGACTGATCTTAAAAAACTTTACAGAGATATTGAAAAGGAAATGGATGCGGAAAATATTGAAAAAATGGAACCAATACAGTTTCTGCTGAATATGATCTCTCTATTGGTTTTTCCTAGTGCAGTACGACCACTGATTATGGAAAATATGAAGATCAATGATAAAGATTTCGACAGGTTGATCGCAGATAGGAAAGACATCATTCTGAGAATACTTTTCAAAAACTGAATCTAATGTAAAGTATTTTTTTTTGGAATTCGTTCATTTAAACTAAAGCAAAAAAAATTAAAAATTAACTTATAATAAATTATGAATAGAAAACGTATAACTGCAAGCAGACTGAAAAAAGGTTTGTCAGCGGTACTTATGATTTTCGGCTTTTCTTCAGTTTTTGCACAGCAAACTGTGACTTTGAAGCAAGCAATCGAGTATGCCTTGCAAAACAAAACGGATGCGCTGAAAGCTAAACTGGAAGTGACCAATGCAGATTACAAAATTGCAGAAGCTAAGGCCGGTGCTCTTCCAAAGATCAATGGAGCAGCAAATTTGACTTATAATCCGATTATTCAGGAGATTGTTCTGGCTGGTCAAACTTT
>DLND01000186.1:0-5405 GCA_002476905.1 Flavobacteriales bacterium UBA7519 | reverse complement strand
TGCGGGTGTTCAATTGCAACAAGCCGTGTTTAATCAACAGGTTTTTATTGGACTAAAAGCTGCAAAATCTACCAAGGAGTTTTATCAGCTGAATGCCGAGCTTACGGATGAACAGATCATTGAAAGAGTTTCCAATGCTTATTTCCAAGTTTTTACTGTGGAACAAAACCAGCAAACTCTGGAAAGCAGCTACGCAAGCACGGAAAAAGTAAGAAACATTATCAAAAGCCTTTTCGATAATGGTCTGGCAAAGAAAATTGATCTGGACAGAACTAATGTGAATCTTACCAATATCGAAACTAATATAAAACAGACCAAAAACGGAGTAGCCCAGGCAAAAAATGCCCTTAAGTTTTATATGGGAATGCCAATTGAAAAAGATATACAGCTTGTAAAAGAGGATATGGAAATCACACCACATCTTCTTGAGAATACAATGAGTTCCGATAACAGAACCGAAGTCAAAGTTTTGCTTAAAAATAAAGAGCTTCTGGAGTATAACAAAAAAGCAACTGAAGCCGCTTATTATCCTACCGTTAATCTTACAGCGAATTATAACTGGCAGGGAATAGGAGAAAAGTTTCCTCTAGTTAATGGGAGCTCCAGAGGAGTTATGTGGTCTGATTATTCCGCAATTGGCTTAGGAATCAATGTTCCTATTTTCAATGGATTTGCCACAAAGTCAAAAGTTCAACAGGCGCAGATCGATCTGGATAAACTAAACCTAGATATTCAGGAAACCAAGCTTAGTTTAGATCTGGCTTATCAGAATGCCAAGTCACAAATAGAAAACAGCCTTAATACTTTAGAATATCAAAAGGCTAATGTAGCGCTCGCTGAAGATGTTCTTGCCAATACAAAAAGTAACTACCAATACGGGCTAGCAACACTGACAGACTTGCTTGATGCCGAAAACTCCTTGGTTCAGGCGAAGAATAATTATACCAATGCCATTCTGGATTATAAAATTGCTGAGGTTCAGTATTACAAATCAAAAGGTGAACTTAAAACTTATTTAAAATAAACTATCAAAAATAACAGTTATAAAATGAAATCTTTGATTCCATTTGACATTAAAAAAAAATAATTATTTCAAATGAAAAAAACTTTAATATATATCATCGTAGCGGCTGTCCTAATTGGTTTAGCAGCTTGGAAAATTGCCGACAATAAGAAGAAACAGGAAACTGAAGTAAAAGAAGTAGCAAAGAAGGTTGACAAAATTAATGTTAACGTGATTACCGCTTCTCGTGAAAATATCGATACAGATTATTCTGCAAACGGAACATTTGTTCCAAAACAAGAGACGCAGCAATCTTCAGAAATTTCCGGACGTATTGTGAATGTTTTAGTAAGAGAGGGTTCTAGAGTAGGAGCAGGTCAGGTTTTGGCAACGATTAAAAGAGATGCTATCGAGGTGGATGTAACTCAGGCTCAAAATACTTTGCAAAACGCAATTATTGATAACCAGCGTTACGAAAATGCTTTTAAAACGGGTGGTGTTACAAAACAACAATTGGATAACTCAAGACTTCAACTGAAAAATGCACAAACTGCTGTAAGAGCTCAAAGTGTGAGAGTAAATGACACAAGTGTAAGAGCAGGTATTAGCGGAACAATCAACAAAAAGATGGTGGAACCAGGAATGGTGGTTGCACCGGGAACAGCTTTGTTTGAAATTGTTAATATCAATACTTTGAAATTGTCTGTTTTGGTTGATGAAAGTCAAGTTGGAAGAATCCAAATTGGACAAACAGTAAAAATTAATGTTAATGTTTTACCGGAAGAATCTTTCTCTGGTAGAATTACTTTCATTGCGCCAAAAAGTGATGCTTCTTTGAATTTCCCAGTAGAAATCGAAGTTCCAAACAAAGGAAACTTGAAAGCAGGTATGTATGCAACAGCAGTTTTCAAAACCAATCACGGTGCTGAAACTCAAAATATGTTAACTGTTCCTGCAGAAGCATTCGTGAATGGTGTTAGTTCAGGACAATTATTTGTGGTGAATAACGGAACTGCAAAATTAATTAAAGTTCAAACCGGAAAAGTTTACGGAGATAAAGTTCAAATCCTAAGCGGACTGAATGGCGGTGAACAAGTTATAACAAGTGGACAAATCAACCTAGATAACGGTTCAAAAATCAACATCGTAAAGTAGTAGAAGATGAAGTTAGCAGAAATAGCCATTAAAAGACCTTCGCTCGTTATCGTATTATTTACGATTCTGACGCTAGGAGGTTTGTTGAGTTACTCTATGATGGGGTACGAGTTGATTCCGAAGTTTGAAACCAATATGGTAACAATTTCTACGGTTTATCCGGGAGCTTCGCCTGCAGAGGTGGAAACGTCGGTAACCAGAAAGATTGAAGATGCAGTTGGATCTTTGGAAAACGTTAAAAAAGTAGAATCTTCTTCTTACGAGAGTTTATCGGTAATTATGGTTCAGCTGAATACTGGTGCCGATGTAAACTATGCTTTGAATGATGCACAAAGAAAAGTGAATGCCATCTTGGCAGACCTTCCGGATGATGCAGATCCGCCTTCTTTACAGAAATTCTCATTGGATGATTTACCAATTATGACATTGAGTATCACTAGTGATAAACTGAATAATAAAGAACTCTATGACCTTCTTGACAAGAAAATCGAGCCTATTTTTTCCCGTGTAAACGGTGTTGCTCAGGTTGACCTTGTTGGTGGGCAGGAGAGAGAGATTCAGGTTAGTTTGGATGAAAAGAAAATGCAGGGTTACGGTCTTGCGATTGCAGATGTGCAGCAAGCAATTCTTTCTTCGAACTTAGATTTCCCGACGGGAGCTTTGAAAACGAGAACTTCGCGTTCTACCATCAGACTTTCTGGGAAATATAGAGATGTGGCAGAAATGAACAATTTGGTGGTTTCCAACAAAAATGGAGCACAGGTTCGTCTGTCGGATATTGCAACGGTTTTAGATACTCAGAAAGATGTAGAGAAAATAGCCAGATATAATCAGAATTCTACCATTTTAATGCAAATTAAAAAACAATCTGATGCCAATGCAGTTTCGGTTTCGGAATTGGTTCAGAAGACGATTGCTCAGGTTCAGGACAATTATAAAACCCAGGGAGTTAAAGTCAATATCGTAGATGACACCACAGATTTTACTCTGGAAGCAGCAGATCACGTAATTTTCGATTTATTCTTAGCGATTATTTTGGTGGCTGTGGTAATGTTATTGTTCCTTCACAACATTAGAAATGCCTTCATCGTAATGGTTTCCATTCCTGTATCGTTGATTGCAACAGTAATCGGAATGTATCTGATGGGATATACCTTGAACTTGATGAGTTTATTAGGACTTTCGCTCGTGGTAGGTATCTTGGTGGATGATGCGATTGTGGTTTTGGAAAACGTTTACCGTCACATGGAGATGGGGAAAAGCAGAATCCGTGCAGCATACGACGGAGCTTCAGAAATTGGATTTACCGTAACTGCAATTACATTGGTAATCGTGGTGGTATTCTTACCGATTGCGATGAGTTCAGGATTAGTATCTAATATCTTGGCGCAGTTCTGTGTGACCGTGGTTATTGCGACGATGTTATCATTGTTGGCTTCCTTTACGATTATTCCTTGGTTATCATCAAGATTTGGTAAGTTGGTACATTTGACCGGGAAAAATCCATTTGAGAAATTTATCCTTTGGTTCGAAAAACAATTGGAGAAATTTACACACTGGATTAGTGGAATCTTAGAA
The DNA here is from genome assembly GCA_002476905.1 of Flavobacteriales bacterium UBA7519. Classification (GTDB taxonomy): domain Bacteria; phylum Bacteroidota; class Bacteroidia; order Flavobacteriales; family Weeksellaceae; genus Epilithonimonas. Next base: position 1,669 of record DLND01000186.1, on the reverse strand, counting down.
TGGTGTTTGAAATCGACATTAAGAAGAATAATGACTGTTATTGTAACATTTATTATTTTGATTTCTTCCTTTATGTTAGTAGCATTTGGATTCATTGGAGGAGAATTCTTCCCGAAAATGGACAGAGGACAGTTTCTTGTTCAGATGGAATTACCAAAAGATGCTTCTGTAGAAAAAACCAACCAAGTAACTCTTGCGGTTGAAAAATATCTGAGAGAAGATAAAGATGTAGTGGATATGATTACAACAGTTGGTCAGCAGTCCACAGGTTTTGGTGGTGCGCAGGCTACTTTGTATCAATCCGAGATTCAGGTAATTTTAGTGGATAAATCTGAACGTAACGAAAGTACAGATATCAAATCGGCTAAAATAAAAAGAGCTTTAGAAGAGAAATTCACAGGCGTTGAGTTCAAAACAGCACCAATCGGATTAATGGGAGCAGACAACGCGCCAATCGAAATGGTGGTAACGGCTCAGGACAACGAAACAGCCAATAAAGAAGCGAATAGAATCCTAGAATTACTTAAAAAAGTGCCTGGTTCTGTAGATGCAGAATTATCCACTGACTCAGGAAGTCCGGAAGTTCAGGTAAATATCGATAGAGATAAAATGGCTTCTTTAGGCTTAAATCTTGCTAGTGTAGGACAGACTATGCAGACTGCATTCAGTGGAAATACAGACGGGAAATTCAGAGCCGGAGAATATGAGTATGACATCAACATCCGTTTTGCAGATGCTAACAGACAGTCAATTGATGACGTAAGAAATCTGATGTTCACTAATCCACAAGGTCAACAAGTAAGATTAAGCCAGTTTGCAGATGTCAAAATGGGTTCTGGACCAAGTTTGCTGGAACGTAGAGATAAAGCGCCTTCTGTGAAGGTGAAATCTAAAGTGGTCGGTCGTCCTGTGGGTGATGTTGCCAATGAATGGGCAGACCAGTTTATGGATAATGAAAAGACTAAACCTGCAGGTGTAACTTACATCTGGAGTAAAGATATGGAAAACCAGACGGAAGGTTTCGGTACTTTAGGAATCGCACTATTGGCGGCTATTGTATTGGTTTATTTGGTAATGGTTTCCTTGTATGACTCGTTTGTTTATCCGTTTGTGGTATTGTTCTCGATTCCGTTGGCATTGATTGGAGTAATGGTAATTCTGGCAATCACAGGAAATTCATTGAACATCTTCACAATGCTCGGTATGATTATGTTGATTGGTTTGGTGGCGAAGAACGCGATTATGATTGTCGATTTTGCGAATATGAGAAAAGCGGCTGGAGCTAATACACACGACGCTTTGATACAGGCAAACCACGCCCGTCTTCGTCCGATTTTGATGACAACCATTGCGATGATTTTTGGTATGATCCCGATTGCGATTGCAAAAGGAGCAGGAGCGGAGATGAACAACGGTTTGGCTTGGGTAATCATCGGTGGTTTGACATCATCATTATTCCTAACCTTGATTATCGTGCCGGTGGTTTACTCTTTATTTGATTCAATTTTGAGAAGAATGGGAAAACACGAAACTGTAGATTATGACGCTGAAATGAAAGCGGAGTATGAACACAGAGAACTAAGTGAAGACGGTTACACACCGAAACACGTAGATTAATCTCAATTTAATTTAACCTTGAAACCGTATCAATTTTTTGATGCGGTTTTTT
>DLND01000120.1:512-6768 GCA_002476905.1 Flavobacteriales bacterium UBA7519 | reverse complement strand
ATAAAATGAAAGTAACAGACATTTTATTACCTGCGCTAGCATTATTATATGTTATCTCGCCTATAGATCTTATTCCGGATTTTGTCTTAGGAATAGGCGCTTTGGATGATCTTGCAATATTAGCATTTGCTATTCCTTTGTTATTAAAGGAAGTGGATAAATTTCTTCTATGGGAAAGCCAGAAGAAAAATCCAAATGTGATAGATGCAGAGATTGTTGAATAAAAAAACCAGAGAACTTTTCTCTGGTTTTTTTATTAGATATTTACCACAGTCTCTATTTCCGGAGCGTATTGCTTAATAGTGCTTTCCACGCCCAACTTCATTGTAGAGCTACTGATGCCACAGCTGGAGCAGTGTCCTAACAAACGGACATAGACAGTTTTGTCTTCTACATTTATCAGCTCTATATCGCCCCCATCTTTATTAAGAAACGGACGGATGCTGTCCAATGCCTCCATTACTTTAGTAACCAGTTCTTCCTGAATATCATTTGTATTGTTCATAAATTTATTATTTCTTTGGCGAGCAGCCTGCCATAGTCGTAATTTTTACAGCTTCTGTTGCTGGCAGATTTTTATTTCTTTCTACTAGACTTTCAATCATATTCTGAGCAGTTTTGGTATAGATATCAGATATTTTCGAATTTTCCTGCAATGCAGCCGGTCTTCCTACATCTCCAGCTTCTCGGATACTTTGAATCAAAGGAATCTCTCCCAAAACCGGAATTCCAAGATCTTCTGCCATAAACTGAGCACCTTGTTTTCCAAAGATATAGTACTTATTATCTGGTAATTCTTCTGGTGTGAAGTACGCCATATTTTCTATCAATCCCAAAACAGGAATGTTGATGCTTTCCATGTTGAACATTGCAATTCCCTTTCTCACATCTGCTAATGCAACGTGTTGAGGCGTACTCACAATCACAGCTCCGGTTACCGGAACTTCCTGAATGATAGATAAATGAATGTCGCCAGTTCCTGGTGGAAGGTCAATCAAAAGAAAATCCAATTCGCCCCAGTCCGCATCACGAAGCATTTGGTTCAATGCTTTAGAAGCCATTGGCCCTCTCCAAACTACCGCTTGATTAGCTCCTGAGAAATAGCCGATGGACAACATTTTTACGCCATAATTCTCGATAGGTTTCATCAGGTTTCTGCCATTTACTTCCACAGAAATTGGTTTTTGACCTTCTGTGTCCAGCATTGTAGGGACAGACGGTCCGTAGATATCTGCGTCCAAAAGTCCGACTTTGAATCCCATTTTAGCCAACGTTACCGCCAAGTTTGCAGCAACAGTAGATTTTCCTACACCACCTTTTCCTGAAGCAATCGCAATGATATTTTGGATCCCCGGGATTTGTTTTCCTTTGATTTCATTGGTTGGCGGCGTTGCAGGCGGCTCAGGAGAAGTGATTTTCAATTTCAAATTGATATTTTCCCCAAACTCTGAAGCGAAAGCCTGCTTCATAGCGACTTCTAACTTTTTTTTCTCGTGCATAGCAGGCGAGTGGGCAGTCATATCAATATATACATCATCACCCATGACCTGAAAATTGCTTACCAGGTCATCCACTTCTATCTCTTTCAGAAAATCCTGAACTTTTGATTTCGTCAGCATAAAATTTTGATTCTTAATAGTGACTACAAATTTAAGGATTTTAAAATTAATTTAGAATCAATAGGATTTGTGATTTTATCTATCCTGATGATTTTCGGCAGTTTGAGTGGTGTTTATCAATTATTAGTTCATCAGTTAATAAATTTTAAAATTCTAACCTCTAAAACCTTACTTCTAATCTCTAATGATATATTTTGGAGCCGGGAACCTGCTGTCCACTATATCTTTTTTGTCATTGCGAACGAAGTGTAGCAATCATGAGTAACTTTCCCCGCAATCACAAAAAAGGATGCCGTTCCCATCAGGGCTAAGCGGTTTTGCCTTTGGATCTAGTTTTGGCTACGAAACATAATTTTGTCATTCTGAAAGAATTTCAAAAGTTTAGATTCCTCCGGAATAACTAAATCCTGTTTTTTAATTGTACAATAAATATCTAGCTCTCCAATTGCCCTTCCCACTTACTCACAGCAGAAGTCGCCAAAGCATTACCCAAAACATTCGTCATACTTCTTCCCATATCGCAGAAATGGTCTATTGGTAAAATCAAGGCAATTCCCTCAACAGGAATATCAAACATTCCGCAAGCTGCTACTATGATTACTAAACTTGCTCTTGGTACACCAGCGATTCCTTTGCTCGTCAACATCAGAACCAAAAGCATTATGATTTGTTGTCCCAAAGGCATATCAATTCCATAAATCTGTGCAATGAAAATCGAAGCAAAGGTCATATACATCATACTGCCGTCCAGATTGAAGGAATATCCCAAAGGCAAAATGAAAGAAACAATCCTGTTGTTGCAACCAAATCTTTCTAGTTCTTCTACCAGCTTTGGAAAAACCGCTTCGGAACTTGTGGTGGAAAATGCAATTAACAAAGGCTCTTTTATTCTTCTCAACAATTCGAAAAGGCGTTTGCCGAGAATCATATATCCAACCAAAAGTAAAACCGCCCAAAGAACAGCCAATGCAAAGAAGAAATCTCTAAGATAAATCGCATAGACTTTGAAAATCTCAAATCCATTCGTTGCAACTACTGCAGAAATTGCCCCGAAAACACCCAGAGGCGCAACCCACATAATATAACCCACCATTTTCAGAATGGCGTGAGACACAATGTCCAGACCTTTGATAACTGGCTTCGCATACTCTTCTCCCATCGCCGATAAAGCAATGCCAAACATCACAGAGAAAACCACAATCTGCAACACTTCATTCGTTGCAAACGCTTCAAATAAACTTTTCGGAATGATATGTTTTACAAAATCTTCCATAGAGAATCCTTTACTGTTGCTCACAATTTCCGAAGCGGATGCTGCATCTTGAATTGGTAATTTAGTAACGTGACCAGGTTCCAGCCAATTGACCAAAGCCAAACCTATCGTCAGCGATACCAAAGATGCACTGATAAACCAAAGCATCGCCTTTGTCCCAACACGTCCCACCATTTTAATATCGCCCATTTTTGCAATCCCTACAACCAGTGTAGAGAAAACCAGTGGCGCAATAATCATCTGAATAAGACGGATAAAAACCGTTCCCAGCAACTTTATGTTTTTGGCAAATTCTTCTGCGGAATCCGGATTATTGGTATGTACGATGCCGCCTAGGATTACACCTAAAACCAAAGAAATAATAATTGCGAAAAACAGTTTATTCTGACCTTTCATAACTTTCTATATAATTTAATGTTTTTGAACACAATGTGTACAAATTTTAATCTATTTATAATTAAGCAGTTTCAGTTTAAATACAAGCTCCGTGTTAAATCTCAGCGATATAAATCGTGATAATATTGAAACTGAACAAAACTAATATTTTTGGGAGAATAACCGCTTATTTTTTAAGTTAATATTAAGCACAATTCAGTAAAGCAGCTATTTTGAGACATCAAAAATAAAATAACATTCACGCATAGTTTACATTAGAAGCCGTTCTTTGTACAAATCTGATAGCTAATGAAATCAGCATCAACCGGTTTATGAAAAGAGAGGTGGAAATCGTTATCATTTCTGATCTGCACCTTGGGACTTATGGCTGCAAAGCTAAGGAACTGTTGCATTACCTCAATTCCATTCAGCCTAAAACACTGATCCTGAACGGAGATATCATCGATATCTGGCAGTTTAAGAAATCCTATTTTCCTAAATCACATCTGAAGGTTGTCAAGAAATTGATTTCATTTGCGACGAAAGAGTCAGAAGTATTTTACATCACGGGAAATCACGATGAGGCGTTCCGGAATTTTACAGATTTCGAACTGGGAAAACTAAAGCTTTGCAACAAGCACGTTTTGAAATTGGGAGATAAAAAGGCTTGGATCTTTCACGGAGATGCTTTTGATGCATCTGTCCAGCATTCTAAATGGATTGCCAAGCTTGGTGGGAAAGGTTATGATTTACTCATAGCAATTAATAATTTGGTGAATTGGTTTCTGGAAAAGATCGGAAGAGAGAAATATTCTTTTTCAAAAAAAATCAAAAATAATGTCAAAAAAGCTGTGAAATACATTGGTGATTTTGAACTGACAGCTTCCGAACTCGCTATCGAAAATCATTTTGATTATGTGATCTGCGGACATATCCATCAGCCACAGATCAGGGAAGTGACTAACAAAAAAGGAAAATGTATATACATGAATTCCGGTGATTGGGTTGAAAACCTTACGGCTTTGGAATATAATGGGGGCGAGTGGAGCCTGTTTGTTTATGAGGATGAGAAAAACACTTTAAAAAATGAAGAAACAGATGAGTTTAAGAAAATAGACAGCAAAGATTTAATGAAAATAGTGACTCAGCTTGCGTAAATAATTTTAAAGCAAACGCAGAAAAATTAAAAAATAGGTTGGGGACTTTATGCTAAATTGAAAAATAGAATCACCGATGAAAATATTATATGCCTTCCAAGGTACAGGGAACGGACATCTTGCCAGAGCTCAGGAAATTATCCCTATTCTAAAGAAGCACGCCTTGGTAGATACGCTGATCAGTGGTCATCAGACCCAGTTGAAGTCGGATTTCGACATTGATTTCCGATTTAAAGGCATCTCCCTGTTATATAATAAAACTGGGGGACTTTCTTATAAAAAAACATTGTTTCAGAACAATTTTTGCAAGGCTGCAAAAGTTATTAAAGATATGGATCTGACCGCTTATGATTTAATTATTAATGATTTTGAACCACTGACGGGATGGACGGCTAAACTAAAAAATCTGCCGATCATAGAACTGAGCCACCAGGCATCATTAACGTTTAAAGAAACCCCAAAGCCCGATAAGAAAGATTGGTTGGGAGATTTTATTATGAAACATTATGTGCCATGTGATAAAAAAATCGGGTTCCACTTCGATAATTATAACCCAAGCATCAAGAAACCTGTCATCAGACAAAAAATCAGAAAACTGAATCCGGATAAAAAGGGCCATTATTTGGTATATCTCCCGAGTTTTTCCGATGAGGTTATAACAAATGTACTAACAAGGATCGATGTGGAATGGAAGGTTTTTTCCAAATACGCCAAACAGATTCAGAAATTCAGGAATGTTGAGATTTTTCCTATTGATGAGTTAAAATATCTTGAATTATTTGAATCCTGCGAAGGAATTCTCTGCAATGCTGGTTTTGAAACACCCGCCGAAGCTCTGTTTATGAATAAGAAATTATTCGTGATTCCTATAGAAAACCAATATGAGCAGGAATGTAATGCTTTTGCGCTTCAGAAAATGGGTGTCGCCAATTCTGACAGGCTTGATCCTGCGAAAATCCGGGACTGGATCAATTCTGAAAAGATAATAAAAGTAGATTATCCGGATAATATTGAAAGTATTATTACGAAAGAAGTGCTGTATTAAAGCAAATAAAAACTAAAAAACCTCCGAACAATCAGAGGTTTTGATTTTATGTAAGCTAAAAAATTATGCTTTTAGATATCTGGAATAAGCGTAACCTTCTTCACCGTCTTTAGTTTTGATTTTCCACCAGTCGTCAGAAGATTGTTCTACTAAAGTTACCACTTCCCCTTTAGCTGCCTTACCTACAACAGCCGCTTCAGTAGAAGGTGCCTGTCTAATGTTCAAATTAGAATCTTCGGTAGCAACAGTAAGAGATGTTCCAGCTTCCAAACCAGAAACCTGAACGTCAATGTTAATATCTGTAGCAGTGTATGAAGAATCAATAGCACCAAGCGCATTCCATACAGCATCCTTTGATGCGCTGTTAGAAGCCTTTCCTGTGATGTAAAGAACGCCGTCCTGCTCCTGAACAGAAAGGTCAGAAAGTCCTGCTGACTGAGCTGCAGAGACTACACTTGCATATTTGTCTTGTAAACTCATTTGTGATTATTTAACTGTGATTTTGTTATCGTATTTTCCAATTTTAAGCGCGTCTACCGATTCTTTCACTTTTCTTGCGTTAGCGGCAGTTGTAGATCCAGTCAGTGTAAGAGTTCCATTGATATCTTCTGCTTTTACGCCAGGGATATCTTTAAGAGCATCATTCACTTTTTGAAGAACTGCAGCATCTACCACATTCACTTCAACTGGTGCAGCTGTAGGAGCTGGTGTAACTGTCGCCATATCGTGAACATCTTTCACGCCTTGGATTTTTTTCAGAGCATCGATTGCAGCTTGCTTGTCTGCT
>DLND01000120.1:0-413 GCA_002476905.1 Flavobacteriales bacterium UBA7519 | reverse complement strand
GCTGTAATCGCAGTTGTAGCTTGTGAGGTAAGTTCAGCGTCAGATACTTTCTTTTTACAAGATACGGCTGTCATTGATACCATCAATGCTAGAGCCGCAATTTTAAATGTTTTTTTCATAGGATAAAAATTAATTTATTTAAGTCGTGATTTATAACTAATAAAATTGATGCCAAACAAAGGGTAGGACCATCGTATTTTGATTTAAATTTTGTCTTTAGTAAATTTAAAAACTTTTTTAATGCAAAGATGCATATCAGAAATATTTAACAGAACTTTATAAGTTGATGAAAAAGGTGATTTCTGATCTATTTTATTCTGAGAAACTCCTTTGCAAGTTCTATCAATTTTGGGTCACCGGTGTATTTCCCTTTTTCATCAGATAGCTTCACCGTTGGGATCCATTCGTTGTTA
>DLND01000090.1 GCA_002476905.1 Flavobacteriales bacterium UBA7519 | reverse complement strand
CAGCACTAGCTCAGCATTTGGAATTTGTTGCAGATAAAGTTCCATCTTCTCCAGCTGCTTACTGTTGTCTTCAAGGATGGCGATGCGGTAGGTGTGGTGCATAGAATTATAATTTGGAGAATGCCGCTTCAACTACTTTAGCTATCATTTTACGCCTTTGGTTCAGAAAATCTCTGTAATCTAAATCAATCCAATCTTCTGGTAATGCGTGCCAGTAGCGCATTTTTTCGAGTTCGTCATTTGCAAACCTCTGCTCATATATAGGCAGATAAATTTTAGGCTCTTTATCACTGATGGCAATATTGTCACTCCATTCCACCAATGCGAAATTAGCTATCTGGTTATAATCCCGCTGTTCTGTTATACCATTTCTGATGAGCCAAGCCTTTGGAAAAAGATGATGTCTCTCTAATGCAGATTTATTAGCACGTAATCCCGATTCTAGCAATTCCTTAACTTGAAGTTTAGAAAACAGTCCTAAGGCATTATGTATATTCAGCGATGCGTAATATGCGAATAATGAAGGTGAACGAAAAGATGATGTTGCCAAATCCATAGGAAGCGTAACGTTCCAGAAATCAGATGTTAATTGTGATTCTATTATAGTGGTCATTTCCTTTACAAAATCTTCTGCATTACCTACCGTTCTGAATTTCGCCAAATCCATTTCCATTGCCGTTTCCGGTGAACCCGTGTAGCGACCTGTAATGGAGCACATAAAAAACCATTTGGCAATAAGCTGTTTCAGCTGATACAAATCTACTTTGTAATCTATTCTTCCCATCAGAAAGAAAACATAGGAATACAGAATATTATTATTGGAAGAAATAAAGCTTTCATTGATATAGCCAGCCTGCTTAATTGCTTTGATAAACTCGTGCCAGTTGGTTATATCCAAAGCCTGAGCCTGTGCGATTTTTAATTTTTCAAACTGCTGCTCTCTTCTTTCCTCGCTGTATAGACCAGTTTCCAAGTCTTTCCCTCTGAGAATACTGTATATGTATTGTAACCTCGCTCTCCGGAATGCCAAACCAACCGCAGCACGCAGCATCTGTTCCGGTTTTGGGACAATCAAATAATTAAATGGTGTAGCGTTGGTTGTAGATGGTATTCTTGCATCTCTGCAAAAATTTTCAAGATTAGTTCTGCCTTCGTCCCAGAAAACACTCATCAACGTGAGAATAAAGTCTGCCTGATTAAGAGTTTTCCCTTCTGAGTTGATTCTCACAAAAACATCAGCGACTTGCTCCTCAGCAATCTCCTGAGACAACTCCAAAACTGAGAATGGATAGTTTTCCAAATTCTTAAGCTTCATAAAAGCTTCCTGAATTTTCATCTCTAACTCATCTGTGACCACAATATGATTTTTCAGATTGCTTACAAAATCCATTATCACTTTGAAAATATTGATATTGGGTTTCCACAGATCCGAAATATTCTGATAATAACGTGGATTTCGTCTGATAGCCGCATCAGGAACTTCAAATTTGTTTTCAATGGGATTAAAAGCGATAATGATCTTTGTTTTCTCATAGTTCTCTCTGATGACCTCCTGCCCTTTCAGCACTGCATAAAGCGAAGTCAGACGCTGCTGCCCGTCAACGATGAGAAGGTTTGCGAACTTCTGTTTTACATCCGTACCAATACCTTTGACACCATCAATATTGGCATTTTCCCAAAACAGAAAATAACCGACAGGATAACCTTTGTACAAACTGTCAAACAGATCACGTACTTTTGTGTCTTTCCAAACAAATGGTCTTTGGATATCCGGTAAGCCGATTGTACCTAAGTCTATATTCTGGATGAGTGAATTGAGATTGTATTTTACATCTTTAAAAAGTGTCGCCATAGTTTATTAGTTTTTTATTTTTTGTCTTAGTTTTTTTAAGTGTTCTTCTTTTGATAATATGAGTGAATAACTTTCAAGTCTGAGCTTCTGAGAATACCAAAGATAATTATCCAGTTTTTCAAAATTATTAATCTCTGAAAGCTGATTGAGCTGAGACAATGCCTGAACAAAGTCACCATCAGTTATTTTACGGTAAATAACTTTATCCTTCAATTCTTTTATTGCATCTTGATAGGCAATCTTTACGAGGCTGTCGTAAATTGGAAATTGATAATTTGTAAGAAAATATAAATATTTAGAAATAAGAGAAACTGCTTTCTGTTTTTTTCCGACTGAATTGTATCCATATTTTCCTGTAAATACTTTATCCACGATTTCAGACGTTTCATTATTTACATAATTATGAGCTTCAAGCATCAATTTTTCATCGCTATATTGAGATAATGTTTTAGCCAGTTCTTCCAGACCGTAATGCCGTTTACTCATCTGAGTAGAATACAAAGAATCTATTAAATGCAGGCGTAGCTTTACATTATCATAATGCTTTTCCATTTTGGTCTGAAAGCATCTGCTGATAAATGCTTTTTCTATCGCATAGTGTGAATCCTGCAAAGCATTATAATATGCTTCCGATCTAAGTTTTAAATTCATTTCTTAACTATATTTTATACATCCAGACCTTTTCTTTTGTCTCTCTGAGTCAAAGGGATCATAGGTTGATGGTTGCCAGTGACCATTTATAAAAACAAATGCATAAATTAAGTTGACAGACCGTGCATCTTTGTCGAGACAATTGATATTAATTTCAAGAGAATCTTTATTTTTCAGCTGGATGTCAAAGTCAAAGCATTTTTCACTATTGAGAACCGACAATATTTTCTTTTGATTGCTCAATTCGTCATCCGGACTTATAAAATCATTATCAGGAATTACAGGGTCACCCACAATAAGCACATCACTTTTTTTCCAACGGTAAAGCACCCAATAACTATCTGATGATGATATCTTACGTTTATTACAGGTACAGAGTTTAAGATGAGAGGATATTTTGCACATAAGATTACTTGAAGGTTCTTATTTTCTTCCCAGTATTAGTCTGCCAATAATTGGGATCACTGTAGTAATCCGAAAAGGCGTAAGGCAGTTCTCCCTCTTCCAATTGTTTTAACATATCAGAAAACCATTGGCTGTATGCATCATCCTTACCCTGACTACCTAATAGAAAATGATTATAATCTTCTTCGAAACGTTTCACAATCTCTGTTGTGCTGGCTTCCTTTTCTTTAATGTCAAAATTCTCCTGCAACCAATTAGAAACCGATAGTCTTTCACTGGAATCAGCATTTGTAAAATCGCATCGCCAATACACACCCGATGGCGAAAGCGACGGAATCACTTGTAATCCTGTGTAGCCTTTTCTGTGAAGTTCTCCTGCCAAATGTAGGAGCTTCTGCATATTAATCATATAATATTTTTTCTCCATCGTAGTTTCTTTATCATTTGAACTAAGAAATTATAATTTGAATCCTTCTAAGTTTTAGTTTTTTAAAAGTCCAACAGTTAAAAGAAGTCCCAAAGCCGGCGATTGCCTCCTTGGAACATAAGGTTTAAAATCTATCGTCTTAAAATACTGTAGTTCAAGATAAGCCTGATGTGCTTTTCTAAGATCCAGTTTCCATTCCTCACCAGTTTCCCTCAGAAAGCTTAAAATAGAGCCATATAAAGAAATAACTTTGTATCTTTTTCCTGTTTTACTTTTAAACTCTTTCAATCCTTTTACCAAAGACAGAAACTGCTTGAATTCTATTATGGGGTTTGTTTTTATCATTGTATTTATCTATTCCTCTTAAAATTTTCCGCCTGCTCCAAAACATTCTTATAAACCTCATCTTGTGTAATCGGCGGATAACCGAACTGATGAAGCTTCACAATAATTTCCATTTTCAGCTGAGCCTTGATATCGTCTCTGTCACTCCAGTCCGGGAACTTGGCGGTGTCATCTACAATCTTTTTGATTTCTCTGGCAAGTTCCAGCATTTTGTCTTTGTCGAATTCAAAACCGTATTGCTTGCAAACCATATCCAGAATATCGTAGAAAGCTTTTTCTTCATAATCGATTCCTAAATCTTCAAACGATGCCATTTCAGTACGCAGTTTTAAAATAAGGTCAAGAATCTGCTCGGAAGTTGTTGCCTGAATGCCGTCATAATCCAGCAAATCGGCTTCGCTGCGTTCGTTGTAGCTGTTAATGATTTTCTGAAGCCTTTCAGAGAACTCAATGCCTTTTACTTTGTTT
>DLND01000139.1 GCA_002476905.1 Flavobacteriales bacterium UBA7519 | reverse complement strand
TGATTAAAGCCATTGTCTTGACTTCGTTCAGATCCAGTTCCATCTTTTTAAAGTCGGAGTGCAGTTGCCGAATAAAATAGGCAACCACCGCCATAAGAACACTGCTGATGAAGCCGAAGAACACGCTTGCTGTAATTTCATTTTGCATAATGTTCTTTTTTTAGAATTGGAAATTGTTGCTTATTTCAATCTGATTGTCCTTGCCGGTTGCTACTTCGTAAAGTTTTCTGTAAACTTGTCTGTAAGCGTCTGCACTCTGCAGAACCTGATATTCGCCGTCTTTTTTGATGTAGGAAAGTCCGACAAGCGGACAGCCTGCCGTCTCTGCAATCGTGTTTCCAACGTGAATATAGACTGCTGAAAACGTGGGAAGATCTGCAATTTCAATCATTCCTTTGTGTATCGGTCCATATTTCGGGAAATAAGTTTTGTTCATTCCGCCCCAAGTGTTGAGCCGAAGCCTAAATATTCCTTCCGGAATTGCCGTCTGCTTCATAATTTTTACCGCCCGAATTTTATCTTCAAGGAGGAAGCATTGGAAAATGCCATCGATGTATAAATGGGAGAGTGTAGAATTTTTGCCCTCTGCAACCCGAATTATTTTTGTCTTCATTGTTTTGTTGATTTAGAAATTTGACTAAATAGAATCAAAAAAGGCTTCCCGTTTTGGGAAGCCCTTTGAAGATTTTATTCTAAAATACTTCCTCTATTTTGAGACAGTTTCTGGAGGCAAACGGATAATAATTTCCGTTGACTTCCTGGAAGAACTCAATCCCGATACTCTGAATCACCGAAACCTTGTTATCCAGCACCGGAGCACCCGGAAGCGTTGCAGTAATGGTTGAACCTGCATAAGCGGCATTTAACGGAATATACCCCGAATAAGCAATGTTGGTTAACTCATTGTTCACCATATCGTCCGGCTCATATGAACCTGTAGTTGGATTGTAGGAAAAGTCAGACAGAACCGCGAGGGCGTTAATCAGTCTGAAGTGAGTGGATCCTGAAGGAGCACTAATCAAATCAGCTGGATTAAAGGGTGCAACAACGAAATCTGATGAAGTTCTTCCTGCGTCTTGCTCAATGTCAAAAGGAGCATTGAAAATGCCAGATATTGAGAGATTCTTGTTGAACTCAAATCCAAGCAAATAATTTCTCTGGGTGGAAACTTCAACCTTACGGTAACCTCTGGCTTCAGTTCCATCCTCAAGATTGATTTTCTTCATAATTGAAGTCAAACGACCTGTAACCTGTGGATCCGTAAATTTTCCCATAAGAGCGGAAAGAGCCGTTCTTAATGATTTTCCGACTTTGGCGCAGCCGCCAAATTCGTTCATATTTTCCCTTGTTCTTTCGAACTCGGGCGCACTGTTCACCTGTTCTGCAGTTGGACCGCCTACCATACCGGCGAAAAATCCTTCCTGTCCTTTGATTTTGAAATGCCTAACGTCGCCGATTGTTCCGACGTATTTCATAAGGCCTTTTTGTCTTGCCATTGTTTTAAATTTTAGAAATTAGAAAAGAGAGAAAAACACTGTTGTCTAGACAGATACAAATATCATTTATTACCTTTATAAAAACAATAGTTAAAATACTGAAAACCAATGAAATACAATGCAATAAGTGCAAATGCTTACGAAATGGAAAGCAGCACAACAGGAAACGGAAGCCAAAAATATTTTCAAATCAAAAACATCCACCAGCAACCGTTTTGGATTGTTGAAGAAGTGTTGGACGGAGACAGTCTGAAAATAAAACAGGAATTCACACAGGAGCGCCGGGAAATAAGACTGTACGGATTGGATGCACCGGAAGTTCATTTTTCCAGAAAGATGCGGGAGGATGAAGCGAAAACAGGCATATCTGCCAGTTTACTGCTTCAATATGGATTACAAAGTTTAGATTATGTTTTGAGGGTTTGTCCACCCGGCACACGGATCACAGTTTTAACAGAACTGGATAACCGAACAGATTTTTGGCTGAGAGATTTGGCGTATGTAATCCTTCCGAATGGCGACTGCTTGAATGAATTATTGCTTGTAAACGGTTGGGCAAAGGCAAGTCAAAATTATTTCTGCACTCAATTGCCTTATTTTCAGGAAATTTGTAGATTAGCACAAATGAACAAACTCGGTATCTACTAATTTGTCGATGTTTTTTAATTTGTTGGACTTATGTTGTACTAACGAGCAATAATAACCAACAAACACCTTTATTAAAGGGCAAAGACATATAAATTGCGGATATTTGGGTGTTAGCAGCCATTTAACAAAGACCCTGCAAAATAAGACAGAATAGCAAAATGACAGAACCGGTAACGACACAGACTACACCATTACAGAACCTGTTTTTCTACATTCGGGACTTATTCAACACGTCCGACTATTGCTATGACTTTGAGAAAGAAAAAGGCAATGAAAAATCAGAAGAAAAGAATTATTGGAAAATCGGCAAACTGATTTCGCTATCACAAAAGTGTGAGCAGAAGAACATAAAAGAGTTTTCCTTTCCGATCGAAAACACCGAATATATTCTAAAAGTCAAACGCATTGCCATACCGACAGAGCCAGAACTGCCGTTTGACTTGAATGATTGGACAATTACAAATCGATCAACAGACATTCCTACTGTCACTTTCAAAACGCAACTTGAAACATTGGAAAAGTTTGAAAACTCGGACAAACGAATAAAAGACCTTGAAAGATACAAAGAACAATCTCAAACTTCACTTTTTGAACAGACATTACCACCGTCATTAGACGGTTGGATAAATTTCGTAAACAATCAGCCTGTTCCTATAAAAGAGAAGAAAGCGGTTGTATTATTTTCCGACAATGAAAGCAGAGTAAAACAAGCAGAAAAATACAAAAAGGAATTTGACGAGTTTCACACAAAATACGAAGTGCCTTTTAAAACGAACAAAGTCTATGACGCTTTGCATACGCTTCATTACGAGTTAAAAGGCAGAGACAACAGACGGCTGTACATTTCTTTTGGCTTAGTAAGTGGGAAAATTGGAAACCAGAGTTATCGCAATTTCTTTTTCAATGTTCCATTGAAAATAAGCCTAAAAAACCAAGAAATTAGAATAGAAACGGACACTTTTTCAAGCAAGATATTTTGTGAACAATATTTTGTAGAATTATTTGACACGCATTTTAAAAATGAACACACTTCAGTAATAGAAGAACGAAAAAAAGAAGTGTTGCTATCTATTGACAAATTCAATTCAAAACAAAAAGAATTTCTCTTTGACAACGAGTTTTTAAGAAGTGAATACTACAACATTGGAATTGAAATACTATCTGCTTTCGTAAACAAAAAAGATGCTTTTTTCAATGGAGAAAAACTGAATTATGAATTTGAAAATGCAAATGAAAATAACCGATTAACTTTCAGTTTTTCGCCAATTATTCAAACTAAAATAGTTGAAAGCCAAATTGCCATTTCAAAAGATGCAAACAACATCATCAATAAAATCAATGAGCTGCAATCATTGGGCGACTTGCAACTCATTCCCGATTTTTTCAAAAAATTATTTTCAATAGACGGATTAGAACCTGCAACAGACAATACAACAAGCAACCGACAAACATCAGAAAGCGGAAGTTTAAACGGAATTAAACACAGGTCTTTGTTTCCATTGCCATACAACGATGAACAATTTGAAATCGTCAAACGATTAAACGAACAAGATGCTGTTACCGTTAAAGGTCCGCCCGGAACAGGCAAAAGCCACACAATAGCAAATCTCATTTCTCATTACGTAGCACAGGGAAAATCAATACTTGTTGTTTCGCATAATGCCAAAGCATTATCCGTACTCAAAGACAAATTACCAAAATCAATACAGGAACTTGCTGTGTCGTTAGTAAATGATGGAAAAGGCAATGAAAACCTTAAAGCCTCTGTAAATGCGATTATTCGCAACTTATCACAACGTTACGAAGAAAGTAAGGTAACTGAATTGGAAACACAACTAACTGAGTTAGAAAAAAAGTATGCTGACACATTAAGCGAAATCTATAAAGTAGTACAAACCAATAGTAAACTTTTCAAAATCATAAATCCCATTACCAATATAGTCGAAGAAAAAACAGCATATGAATGGGCTGTTTATCTATTTGAGCAAAGTGATTATCAAACAGAGTTTGTCAAGGATAAAATATCTCACACAACCGAAACAAATGGATTGATAGAAAATTTATCGGCACTTGCATTAATAGGAAACAATCTTAAACAAGACGAGTTTTCATTGGTTAATTACAACTTTCTTTCAGACGACAGTTTTCTCCAACTAAATGAATTGCGTAAAATTGAAATACAACTTTCTGAAATAAAAGAGAAAATCAATATTGCAGATTATGTTTCAATTCAACCAAACGGCTATACAGAAAAATTAAAAACCGAAATTGAAAACATTGAGAAACTTTATGAGCAATTTCAAGCACAGACAATTCCAAATATTTTATTCAAACATCAAAATTTCAATGTCAGTTTACTCAAAAATATTTTAAAACAAAACGAAGATTTAAGAGAACAAGTAAAATCAGCAAACAATAAATTACTTTCATATCAACTTGATTTGTCAGCTATTGATGAAACTGACCCCGACATTTTACACCAACAAATCAACCAACTAATTGTAAAATTTGGCGAAAGCAAAACATTGGGTTGGCTTGCGAAAAGTCTATTAGACAAAAATCTAAAACGCTTTTTTGATTGCAAAGTCAATTATAATCCTGTAACCGACATTGACCAATTAAGCATAATTGAAGTTGAACTAAACAAAAGAAAATGCCTGAAACAGTTGTCAATTACGTTCAATAACTATCTGAATAGTTTCGGAATTCCAAAGCAAACCAATATTCAGGAAGCTATAAAAGAACTTGACTTTACAGCACATTTTAACGATACTGTTTCCGCTTTCAACAATGAACTAAAGGCTAAAGACTTTCCGCAAGTATCTTTAAGTTTGTCAAATGTTAGTGCTGAACTAACATTTTTAAAAAACATAAAATACTATTCTGATTACAAAAATATTATCGCTTTTCTTAAAGAAGAAAAGAAAAAACTAACTTCATTTGCAAAGCCATACCCTGTAATTTACAAAATAGCAGAAGCGATTGAAAATGTTGATAGAGCTTCTTATGAAATGTATTTATCGGAGTACAGAAGCAACAGAGAAAAACAAATACAAGCGTTTGAGTTTGATAAAATATATCACAGAGTTTTTGCCACTCTTCCGCTAACCACAAATGCAATCAAATCTGTTTGCCAATCAGACAATCAAATTGTTTTAAACAAAGAAGTTTGCGAAAAAGATATTTTCTTTCTAAAAGTAAACAACTTCCTTGAAGCAATAACGAACGAAACAAAAGGTTCAGAAAAACTGCTTTCCAATTTGCAAACAGTTAAAAGAAGTATTGAAAAGCAAACGGCAGAAATTATTTCTTACAAAACGTGGTATCATAAATCAAAGAATGTTAGCGACACTCAAAAAGCAGCGTTAAATGCGTGGCTTAATGACCTAATCAACATCGGTAAAGGATATGGAAGAAATACTGCACGAAATATTGCTTCGGCAATAATGAATATGCAAGTTGCAAAAGGTGCGGTTCCAATTTGGATTATGCCACAAGCAACAGCCGTAACTTTTTTTCCTGATGCCTCGCCCAATCAATTTGATTTACTGATTATTGACGAAGCAAGTCAGTGCGACATAAGCAGTCTTAACCTTGTATTTCGTTGCAAAAAAAGCCTAATCGTTGGCGATGAAAACCAAACCTCTGTTGTTGAGATCGG
>DLND01000064.1:2277-3448 GCA_002476905.1 Flavobacteriales bacterium UBA7519 | reverse complement strand
GATTTCTAACACAAAGACACAGAAAAGGAAAGATTACAAAAAAAATGGATTTCCGGTCGCTTTCACGTATTAGTATCTACCAATGCTTTCGGAATGGGAATAGACAAAGATAATGTGAAATTCGTTATCCATCTGTCGCCATCTTCCACAATCGAAAATTATTATCAGGAAATAGGAAGAGCTGGAAGAAACGGAGACGAAGCAATAGCTCTTTTGCTTTGGAACGATCAGGAACTTGTCCATATAGACGAGATTTTTAAGAATCAGATTCCAAGCAAATCGGAATATCAGAAAATTATAACCTACCTTTATTCGATGTTTCAGATTGGAGATAATGACTTTCCGGAAAAAACATTTTCATTAGAGATTCAAAAGCTCAATAATCTGACGAAATTATCCAAAGCTAAAATCAGGAATATTCTTTCGTTTCTACATAATCAAGAATTAATTTATCATAAAAGTGCTGCTTCCGCATCCACCATTCAGAGTATTGTAAAGCCAGAAGAATTAGAGCAGCTCAGTCCTTCAGATGCCTATTTCTTGGAGTTGCTGTTCAGGAATTTACCAGGATTGGCAATCCAAAAAGTTTATTTTAGTGATGCCGCATTTTGCAGTAAAAATAATTTTGACGTCCAGTCTTTTAAGGTAAAATTAAAACAAATGCAAAAAGCAGGGTATCTGGAATATTTGGATGGCGGTCAGCATGCCATAAAGTTCCTAAAACCAAGAAATGACAGACATCTATTTGGAGAATATTGGCGGCTTTTTCATCTTATCCAACAGAATAAACTACGAAAGTGGGAAGAAAATAAATTCTATGTCCGAGATACAGATTTTTGTAAAATGAAACTGATTCTCAGTTATTTTGGTGAAGCCAATGCGGAAAACTGCGGAAAATGTTCCGTTTGTAGAAAACGAACCGCTTCCAAGCGTAATCTCTCATCAGAAATCATTTTGCAACTAGAAAAAAAGCCTATGACATTGGATGAAATGTGTGCTGCTCTGCATTTTTATCAGAGAGAAACCGTTTCTGAAACCATTATTTTTCTCTTAGATATCGGAAAAGTCAAAATGTTGAATTATAAAACTTATACGCTCAATCAGTATTAATTTTAGTTTGTGCAGCTATTGCCGCTTTCCGCTCCCAAACCAAATGAATGTTCGACGAAGT
>DLND01000064.1:1841-2096 GCA_002476905.1 Flavobacteriales bacterium UBA7519 | reverse complement strand
TCCGCTCAAGTCGGGCTGCGAGCGATTCGACTAAAAAAATTAATTATCAACTATCAATTATCATTTATCTATTATAAAAGCAATGACTAAATCTCTTAAGGTCGTTTTTTTCGGAACTCCCGATTTTGCAAAAGCTTCTTTGGAAGCGATATTCAAATCTCATCACAAAGTGGTTGGCGTTGTAACTGCGGCTGACAAAGCAAGTGGAAGGGGAATGAAGCTCACGCCTTCGCCTGTGAAAGTTTTTGCAGAAGA
>DLND01000064.1:0-1778 GCA_002476905.1 Flavobacteriales bacterium UBA7519 | reverse complement strand
AATAATCTCAACCTTTTCCAGCCAGAAAAACTCAGAAACCCAGAATTCTTGGAATCAATCAGAAACTTAAATGCAGATGTTTTTGTTGTTGTAGCTTTCAGAATGATGCCTCAGGTTTTGTTCTCGATTCCGAAATTGGGAACATTTAATCTGCACGGTTCTTTGTTGCCGGATTATCGCGGTGCAGCGCCGATTAATTATGCAGTCATCAATGGAGAAACCAAATCTGGTGTAACTACATTTTTCATTAATGAAAAAATTGATGAAGGTAATATTCTGCTTCAGGCTGAAACCGAAGTTTTACCGGAAGACAATGCAGGAACTTTGCACGACAAATTAATGATAATCGGCGCTGATCTGATTATTGAAACTTTAAATGGATTAGCTGAAAACTCAATTACAGAAAAACCTCAACCTGAAAAAGAAAATCCGAAAACAGCTTATAAAATATTCAAAGACGATCTGAAAATCGATTGGAATCAAAGCTCAGAAAAGATTCACAATTTCGTGAGAGGAATGTCGCCTTATCCAACAGCTTTCACGATTTTGAAAATAGGAGACGAGGAAAAATCACTGAAAATATTCAAAGGGCATTTTGAATTGGAATCACATTCTAGAGAAGCTGGAGATTTTGAGATTTCTAAAACTGAGTTCAAATTCTACACAAAAGATGGGATTTATTATCCGGAAGATGTTCAAATCCAAGGTAAAAAAAGAATGCCTATCAAAGATTTTCTTAACGGAATTCAGAATTTTGAAGATTATAAAAAGTAAAAATATTTACGAATGAAAAAATTATTTTTCGGATTATTAATGGCATCTAACCTTTTCTTTTCTCAGGATCTGAAAGTGATGACTTACAATATTAGACTGTCTTTGGAAAGCGACAAAGAAAACTCTTGGAACAACAGAAAAGATGATGCTTTGGCGCTGATGTCGTATTACCATCCGGATTATTTCGGTGTTCAGGAAGCGGTTCCACAACAAATGACAGACATCAAAACAACATTGACGGAATATGATTAAGTAGGCGTTGGAAGAGATGACGGAAAAAAGCAAGGCGAATATTCGGCAATTTTCTATGACAAGAATAAACTGGAAGTTATTAGATCCGGAACATTCTGGTTGAGCGAAACGCCAGAAAAACCTTCTAAAGGTTGGGACGCCGCTTACAACAGAGTTTGTACTTATGCGTTTTTCAAAATCAAGAAAACTGGCAAACAATTCTTGGCGATGAACCTGCATTTTGATCACGTTGGTGATGTTGCAAGAGTGAATTCTGCAAAACTGATTCTTGAAAAAATCAAAGAACTGAATCCGAAAAACCTTCCATTAACTTTGACAGGAGATTTTAATTTGACTGATGATTCTGAACCAATCAAAATTATTTCTAAATCATTAACTGATTCCTATTACCATTCTAAAAAACCACATTACGGACCAAAAGGAACTTGGCAAAATTTTGATATCAATACACCTTCTACCGAGCGTTTGGATTACGTTTTTGTAAAAGGATTCGATGTGTTGTCTAACAGAACCATTAATGACAGACGAGAAAATCTTCTTTATCCGTCCGACCATTTTCCGGTTTTGACAGAGATTAGTTTTAAGTAATAGAAATGAAAAAATCCTCTTGTTGAAAGAGGATTCATTTTTTTGTTCTCTCTGAAAAATCCTTATAGTCATAAAGATAATCATTCTTAATATATAAAAAAGAAGAAGCTGCCTATGGCAATGCAAAGACAGCTTCGTGATATCATGTCAAATTTTTATTAATA
>DLND01000004.1 GCA_002476905.1 Flavobacteriales bacterium UBA7519 | reverse complement strand
TCCACAGAAAGCCGTGCATCACATATTTGTGTATAACCCATGTGGCACCTTCCATCAGAAAAAAAGTGGTTAAAACGATCAGGAAATTCATCATTAATTCTTTTTTGAATTAAACATTTTTTCTAAAATAACTCTTCTGTATTCAAAGATATGTTCCAGTTTGTTTCGGACAAATAATTTATGAGCCAATTCACCTAAAAATCCCATGGGCAATTCATAATCAATCGTATCTTTCATCAGAACGCCGTTCTCGTTCTCAATAAATTCGTGGCCGTGATTCCAGAGTTTATAAGGTCCTTTTTTCTGAAAATCTGTAAAGCTTTTCTGGAAATTGGCCTCAGTGATTTCTGTTTGCCAGGACATTTTGATGCCAAGCAAAGGTGAAACATAATAATCAATGATCATCCCTTTGTATATTTTGTCATCCGGAAGATTGGTTCTTACAATAAAATTCATCTCTTTCGGCGTAATCTTGGATAGGTTGTTAGCAGATGAAAAAAAGCTCCAAGCTTCTTCCAGACTACAATTCAGCTGTTGTTCTTTGTATAGTTGGTGTATCATTATTTAACTCTTTAGAATATTGATTATCATTTGTTTTAAAATGATGTCATCTACATTTTTAATATTTTTGTTCAGGAGTATCTTATCTTCGTCAATATTAGATTAATACCCCAGAAAAGCAGGACTTTCTTTCTGAATAGAATAGCGGAGAAAGCGTGTTTCTATCAAATTNNAATTCGGGTTCTGTTTTACGGCTTTATCAAGATTTTTTTTACCTTTTCTAAAAGTTGTGAGTTTCTCAAATGGATCAATGGCATGTTTTGCCCATACAGCCTGAAAAGCGCCCTGATAAGCCAGATCCAGACCTGTATTGCTTTTATTTTCAAAATGTTTTAGCATCTCTTTGCATATTTTTTTATCAGAAACTGCTTTCTGATAATTTTTTCTGATTGCGTCATAATCCTGTGAGTGGAGCATTGAGAAAGATATGAGAAAAGCAAAAAGCAGCCACTTCATATCAATGACATTTTATACTCTACATAGCAACCCATCATTAATGAAATTTTTCTAGAATTAGAAATTCTTATTCTTTGATTAATGATTTTTCCTGCCGAGGTTCTTTTTATTTTGCGGAATAATGAAACATAATATCTGTAAGCCAGATAAACCCCGAATTTCGAGGAAGCCGGAAGCATTTTGATGCCTTCCAAGGCTTTTTGAAACTCATCGTGTATTTCTTTTTCTATATCTGCTTTTACCTCACTGTTAAAATCCTCGATATTGACATTCGGGAAATAAGTGCGTCCTAAAACAAAATAATCATCCTTCATATCTCTCAGAAAATTAACTTTTTGGAAAGCCGAGCCAAGTATCATTGCATATGGTTTCAGTTTTTCATACTCTTGTTTGTCTCCTTCTACAAATACCTGAAGACACATCAGTCCCACAACTTCTGCCGATCCGAGAATGTATTCTTTGTAAAGTTCCGAATTATAATCTATTTTATGAAGATCCATTTCCATACTCCGCAAGAACTGATCTATCAATTTAAAATCAATCTGATATTGATGGATCGTTTCCTGAAAAGAGTGTAAGATAGGATTAATCGAGATCTTTTCTTCCAATGCATCGGTAATTTCATCTCGGAATCTGGCTAATAATTTTTGTTTATCATAACCGTGAAAACTGTCCACAATTTCATCTGCAAGACGGACATAGCCGTAAATGGCATAGATCGCATTTCTGATTTTCGGGGACAATGCAAGAATACCTAGCGAGAAACTTGTGCTATATTGTTTGGTGGTTTGTTTGCTTACCTTGTAGGAAAGTTCGTCAAATAATTTTTTCATATTACAGTAGATTCGGTTTATTTTTTATTGGCTTCAGTGGCGGCTATCTTTCCGGAAATGATAGAGGGCGGCACGCCGGGACCTGGAACAGTAAGCTGACCGGTATAAAAAAGATTTTTCACTTTTTTATTTTTTAAAGATGGTTTTAGAACGGCCGTCTGAGAAAGGGTGTTTGCCAATCCATACGCATTGCCTTCAAAAGCATTATAATCATTAATAAAGTCATTGAGACAGTAACTTTTTTTATACTCTATTTTTGATGAAAGATCAGATGATCCCGTGTGTTTTTCAATTCTTTCTATCATTTCCAGAAAGTATTTTTCTCGCATCGCTTCAGAATCTTCAATTCCCGTTGCAATAGGCATCAGGAGAAAAACATTTTCACAGTTTTCTGGGGCAACATTATCATCGGTTTTTGATGGGCAACAAACATAAAACAATGGTTTCGATGGCCATTTCTTATCTGTATATATTTCTGTGGTGTGCAAGTCCAAATCATTTTCAAAGAAAAGCGTGTGGTGTTTAAGATTTGGTATTTTTTGTTTGAAACCTAAATAAAATATCAAGCAAGAGGGCGCAAATGTCTTCTTATTCCAATACTTTTCATCATAATTTCTGTACTCTTTATCCAGCAAAACCTGTTCTGTATGATGATAATCCGATGATGCAATGACACTGTCAAAAAATATTTTTCTCCCATCTACAATAATTCCGCTAACCTTCTTATCTTCTACAACAATTTTTTCTACATTCGCATTAAAGTGAAAGTGAACGCCTTGCATTTTTGCAATAGTCGCCATTGCTTCTACAATTTTGATAAAGCCACCTTTCGGGTACCATGTTCCTAGTTTATAGCCACCATAATTCATCAAACTATAAAGCGCAGGAATATCTTTCGGAGCTGCTCCAAGGAAAATCACTGGAAACTCCATCAATGTGATCAGTTTAGGAAGCTTAAAATATTTTCTTACGAAATGGTGAAAATCAGTCAAAAGATCTAATTTCAAAGCACTTTTTGCAATTTTAGGAGACATAAACTCAAACCAGGAATGGCAAGGTTTATTGACGAACTCCTTCATTCCCACGTCATATTTGAACTGTGCATCTTTCATGAAATCATCCAGCATTTTTCCTGCTCCCTTTTCCGTTTTCTCAAACAGGGATTTCATGGATTCATAATTGTGCGGAATCTCCATGGTTCCATCCTCAAAAACCATTTCAAACTGAGGATCTAGAGACACCAGCTCATAAAAATCAGAAACTTTCTTACCAAAATCGGCAAAAAAATCTTCAAATATATCTGGCATCCAGTACCAACTTGGACCCATATCGAAAGTATATCCGTTGTCTGTACGGAAACTTCTTGCGCGACCGCCCAAACTGCTGTTTTTTTCGAAAACGTGTACTTCGTTTCCTAACTTAGCTGAATAAGCTGCTGCGGACAAGCCTGAAAATCCAGATCCTATAATTGCTATTTTCTTTGTCATATTAGTTTTTATCAAAAGAGTAATCTTGTAAAACAGTGTCAATTAATTTATTATTATCTATATTTTTGGAAAAAATAGGATGATGGAATTGTTCCAATTTATCCAGAATTCTTATGAGATCCATTTTCTCATTATAAGTCAGATTGCCTGTTACAATGTTTGTCGCAGTTCGGATTTTATCCATTTGCATATCCAAGGCTTGCAGACCGGATTCTGTTATTGTAAGAACTTTTGTTCGTCTGTCTGTATCAGAATCTGTTTGCTCTACCCAGCCTTGTTTTATGAGTCTGTTGATGATAAGAATACCCGCTGGTTTTTCCTGAACATTTTTTCTGATAAGCTCCATTTTGGTCATAGATCCAAAAGACTTTAGATTTATAAGGTATATGAATTCATCCTGTGTGCTGAAATCGGAGCCGGCAATTGCGGATTTAGAATAAGTTTTAGCATATCGGTTAAGATGAACCAAAAGCGTACTGATAACACTTTCTGGTGACCGTCCGAACTCTTTGCCATCCCAAACAGGTTCACTTTTTCCATCTCTGTGCTGGTCTGATTCCTGATCATATATCCAGTTGCGAAATCCTACAATATCCTTACTGTATAGATTATTGATATTCTCCGAATCAAATTTTTCAATTAATTCTAATAGATTTTTAACGATTGTAAAATCCATGGATTTAAAATTTAATAAACAAATATACTAATTTTAATTCAATTAGTATATTAATATACATAACAACAATAAGACCAATCAAGCCATATTCTTTAAAATTTATTAAACTTTAATATTTAATTCTTAAAAGACTATTAAAACTCGTAATTATTGAAAATATAACAGATATATGGAATTATAATTGTTTACTAATATACAACTTAAATAAAAAGCTTATGAAAACGGAAGTAAAAATTAAAAGTTTATTATTAGGGTTTTCATTATTAACGGCAGGATTTGCATCAGCACAGACTACGCAAACTACTGCACAGGTACAAACAAATGCTCAAACCCAGAGAGCTACAAACCCCGATATTGAAGCACTAAAACTAAAGATCTCATCTAACCCAGATGACACACAATCTTTGGTAGCACTAGCAACAGCTTATCAAAATGCAAATGATTGGAATTCTGCCATCGCAACTTGGAACAAAATCACAGCAATCCTTCCAGATTGGGC
>DLND01000003.1:756-2939 GCA_002476905.1 Flavobacteriales bacterium UBA7519 | reverse complement strand
GTTTGAGGAGAGACTAAATAAAGATAATGATTTTAAAAACAAATAAAAACCTCTCTAGAATTTAGAAAGGTCATATTTTGATTGTATCATTAATTATTCCAAAAGGTCTGGTCTGCGTTCTTTAGTGATTCTCAACGCTTCCTCGTGTTGCCACTCTTCAATCGCTGCAAAATTGCCACTTAGTAAAATTTCTGGAACGGATAATCCTTTGTAGGTCGCAGGTCTTGTATAAATTGGATAAGATAAAAGGTCATCTTGGAAACTGTCTGTCAAGGCACTTTGTTCATCGTTCAAAACGCCAGGTAATAATCTGATCACGGAATCTGCTAAAACACAAGCTGCTAATTCTCCGCCTGTTAAAACATAATCGCCAATGGAGATTTCTTTGGTAACATGAAGATCTCTCACACGCTGGTCAATTCCCTTATAATGACCACATAGAAAAATCAGATTCTTTTTAATGGAAAGTGTATTGGCGATTCTCTGATTCAGCGTTTCGCCGTCTGGTGTGAGATAGATGATTTCATCGTAATCTCTTTGAGATTTCAATTCAGAAATACATTTGTCCAGAGGTTCTACCATCATTATCATTCCGGCGCCTCCGCCATAGGGTTCGTCATCAATCTGACGATGTTTGCCAATGCTCCAGTCTCTGATATTATGAAAATGAACTTCTGCCAATCCTTTTTCCATTGCTCTTTTCAGAATGGAGGTTTTGAAAGGACTTTCCATAAGTTCCGGAAGTACGCTGATGATATCGATTCTCATTTATTGTACGGTTGGATTTTTCTTAGATGGCACAATAATCAGTCGGAGAGAAGAGTCTTTATTAATGTAACTCCACATCCAGTTAAAGAAAATTGCGATTTTGTTTCTGACGCTCAGAATCAGCATCAAATGTAAGAACATCCACAGATACCAAGCAAGAAAACCTTGAAATTTGAATTTCGGAAGATCTACAACAGCTCTGTATTTCCCGATAGTTGCCATAGAGCCACGGTCGATATATTCGTATTCTGTCCAGTCTTTTTCGGAATCTTTCTTAAAGTTTTTTGCTAAATTTTTACCTTGGTTAATCGCAACATTCGCAACCTGTGGATGACCTTGAGGATATTTTGGCGTTTCCATATAAGCAATATCACCAATGGCGAAAATGTTATCGTAACCTTTCACCCGGTTGAATCTGTCAACGATATATCGGTTTCGTACAATATTTTCTTTGTTGAAATCATCAATGATATTTCCGGTAACTCCTGCAGCCCAAATCACATTGTTTGTTGGGATAGAATTGCCACTTGCCATATTGATGACTTCTCCATCGTAATCCGTAACGCGTTCATTTTTTAAAAATTTAACGCCCAGTTGTTTCAAATAATCTTCTGCAGCGTCCTGAGATTCTTGGCTCATTGCTTCCAATGGTTTATCGTCAGCACTTATCAGAATAATATTAAGGTCAGAGAAATTCATTCTAGGATAATCTCTAGGAAGAATATTGGTTTTCATTTCAGAAAATGCACCTGCTAACTCTACTCCGGTTGGCCCGCTTCCTACAATGACGAGATTCCAGTTTCCATCATCGCTGGATTTTCTTTCGATAATCATCTTTTCGAACGTCAGCAAAATACGATTTCTTATAGTAATGGCTTCTTGTGTATTTTTCATTCCGAGAGCCAATTCTTGCATCTTTTGATTGCCAAAGAAATTGGTTTTACAACCTGTCGCAATCACGAGTTTGTCATAAGTGAAAACCCCAATCTCGCCAATCACTTTATTTTCGGATGGAATAATCTTTTTCACTTCAGTCATTCTGAATTGGATATTCTTGGACTTTTGGAAGATTTTTCTGAAAGGGAAAGAGATATTAGAAGGCTCGATTCGTCCTGTTGCAACCTGATAAAATAAGGGCTGGAACATATGATGATTCATCTTATCGATCACCATTACTTTATATTTTCCTTGATTATTAAGATGTTTTGCAAGTTGTAAACCAGCAAATCCGCCTCCGATAATAACAATCTTTTCCCTCATTGCAATTTTTTTATAAAATTAAGGTTTTTATTTGACTTTAGACCAATCAAAAATTATGCTTGAAATTTTTAAAAACAGTGATTTGTGTCACTTAAACAAAAAAAGAGCTCTTTCAAAAAACTTGAAAGAGCTCTAAAAACACAAATGATGAAAAA
>DLND01000003.1:0-688 GCA_002476905.1 Flavobacteriales bacterium UBA7519 | reverse complement strand
AAAAACACAAATGATGAAAAATTAATTTTTATAGAAACCGTTCACGCCTATTCCTGCAGAAAGTGTTTTTATCAAACTCCCTTGTAGAGTATAGATCATCACTTTGCTTGGTCCGTTGAAATTGACATCAGAGATATAAACTTTATCATCTATGATGTTAAGACCATATAAATAAAGGCCTGTCGTTTTAGCATATTTGAAAAGTTTAGTAGCTGTTGTATTAGCTGCTGTTCCTTTACTGTAAATATTACCGTCTGAATCTGCAAAATACAATTTGTTATCTGCGAATCTCAGTTTAGCAGCTTTTATTCCAGTTAATTTAGAACTGGTGAAAGTACCTGTCTTTGTATTAACTTCATAGATATAAGAATCTGTGTTTTCCGTAGAAAGGACATAAGCAAAACCATTAGCTGATATCATGTCATTGATGATTCCGTTATCCGTAAGTGTAATGGTTTTATCAACTGTATTAGTAGTAGAATTGATTGTGGTAATGGTGTGGCCCGTTGGGATTTCGTTGTAAGGTGGTGTCATCTCATAGGTAGAACCATCTGTCTGAACAACAATCTGATCTCCAACATTTACAATTTTTTCTGCGTATCTGTCAAAAGAAAGTTTTTTAACCGGAGCAAAAGTAGTAGCATTGTAAACATTGACTGCATAAGTGCTGAAAAAATCATTGCTGGTT
>DLND01000189.1 GCA_002476905.1 Flavobacteriales bacterium UBA7519 | reverse complement strand
TTCTGCAACCGCATTTTGATAGTACTTTTCTATCTCTACCACTTTAGAATGGTTCAGATTGACTTTTGCAGCACGGCCTTCATACACCAGACGAACCGTAATTTCATCCACCACCGATTCAAACATCGTGTAGGAATCTACCACAGGGCCAAAGACATCCAAAGTCTTATCAATCGGTGTTCCTGTAAAGCCTACATACGTCGCATTCGGAAGTGAGTCGTGAAGGTATTTCGCAAAACCATACGACTTTTTCACACCATCTTCATCAATGCGGACTTTCAAATCCAGATTCACCTGCGAGCGGTGGGCTTCATCGGAAATACAGATGATATTGTTGCGGTCGCTCAAAATCTCGCTGTCTTCCGCAAATTTCTGTACCGTCGTCAGAAAAACACCGCCACTTTCTCTGCCTCTCAGTCTTGCACGAAGATCGGCTCTGGACTCTATGTTGATGATATTTTCATCGCCAATAAAATCCTTGGCATTGGTAAAATCTCTCGACAGCTGGTCATCCAGATCGGTACGGTCGGAGATAATAATGATGGTCGGACTTGCCAATTGTGTGGAACGCATCAGCAGTCTCGACAGATAAAGCATCGTATAACTTTTTCCGCAACCTGTTGCTCCGAAATAGGTGCCGCCTTTTCCGTCGCCTTCCGGTTTGCGGTGCTTTTGGATATTGTCAAACAGTTTGTTGGCAGCATAGTACTGCGGGTAACGGCACAATATCTTTTCTTCTTTTCTAGTCGTATCGGGAAACCAGATGAAATGATGCAGAATATCACAAAGCCTTTCCCTGTTCAGCATTCCGTGGACAATGGATGTGGCGGTATGAATTCCCGTCAGTGCTTTCTTTTCTTCGCCTGTTATTTTATGCCAACCGTAGAAAAAATCGTAAGGCGCAAACAGAGAACCGGCTTTGTTGTTCACGCCATCGCTGATGATGCAGAACGCATTGTATTTCATCAGTTCCGGAATATCTCTTCTGTAGCGGATGCTCAGTTGTTTGTAAGCATTATAAATCGTAATCTCTTCTTCTATAGTTGTTTTAAACTCAAAAACCACCACCGGAATCCCGTTGATATACAGAATCAAATCTGGAATCCGTAATTCTTTTCCTTGAATCTCCAGCTGGTTTACAATCTTAAACCGATTGGTGGTAAAAAGACTGGTTGAATCTATATCAATGTAACGGATGTGCAAATCTTTTTTAGAAGGATTGTTTCTCTTAAAAATCAGACCGTCTGCCAAGAGTTTGCCAATGTATTTATTGCTGTCATACAGATTAGATGCTGGTTGATACGCCAATTCATTGATCAGTGTTTCCAATTCTATGGTTTCCAAATCGGGATAACGGGACAGCAGAAAATCACTCAGGTCTTCCCGAATCAAAACCTCCTGTTGCGATGCCCGAACTACGTCTTTGCCATTTACATACGCATAACCTTCGTCTTTCAGAAGATGGATGAATGATTTTTCTAATTGGGATTCGGTGTATTTCATTGATTTTCCATATTTCCTTTTGGTTTTCTAATATCAATTTTTTTTGCTAACTGTTCGAGCAGATCGTTAGATTCTCTTTTTTCATTAATAGTATTTCGAAAGCCATCTTTATCAGTTGTCGGCGCCTGCTGATAAAGATTTTTAGCAAAATCTGAATTTGAAATCAGAAATTTCACAAAATCGCTATCAGATAAAAATTCGTTCTTGATAATTAATCTAAATATATCCTTTTGATTACTTAATAAATCATATTTTAAGAAATATGGTAAAATTAATTTTGCAACTTCTAAATTTAAGGTTATTGAAGAATTTAAAATTTGGTCTCTAATATTTTTTAATGTATTTACAACAGAAAGGTCAGCATTGTTTTCGTCATACTTTTTCAGAATCTTCCACCATTGTTTATCAATTGTATTACTAGATTTTAATAATTCAATAAATTTATTTTCATATACATCCAACGATTCCTGAGTTAGACTTTCCAGCTCTAAATATTCAAAATATTTAAAATGAATATCTGATTCATCATCAAAAACAGTTTCATAAGTATCTTTATAAAAATTTTTAAAATCACTATTAAAAACCTCCAAGAAATCTTTTGTTATTTTAAAGTCTAAGTTGGCAATGGAATCTTTAAGAAATTCATCATCTAGTTTATTTACATCAAGATTATCCTTGTTGATTTTCCACTTATTTAATTCGGTAATTAATTCATTATCAACTATTTTTAAACTTTCTTTTATTTCTTGATATTTGTTTATTAAATCAATAATATTTGCAGTCTTTTTCACAGAAGTTAACGGAAACAGTGACAAAATAATCTGCCTAAACAATGGTGCATTTTCAAATGTCTTAGATAATAAAAGTAATTCACCATAAGAGATGTACTGCAAAATTATTTGTGCAATTTTATTAGCTCTTTCTTCATCTTCCGTATTAAGAACATTATTAAAAGTACTTTTATAGGAGGTATTGAATGTATTTCCTTTAGCGATTCTCATCGCAATTAATTCGTTTATAATTGGTAAATCTGATGATGTATTATTAGTAAAAATAGTATAAACCTTAACATCTTCTAATAAGTTTTTCAAATCAGCAGTTTCTTTCACAGTTTCTTTTATTTTAATCAAAGTATTATTTGCTAATTCAATATTATTTTGATCTATAAAGTTGTTCAGTTCAGTTTTTAGCGATTCTCGATATTGACTAAATTTTGTTGTTTTAGCAAGTATATCTGTATGCTCTAATTCAAAAATTTCGTCAATTTTTAATTTGGAGAGATGCAAATCCAGCTGATAAAAATCTGTTTTTAATTTATATTTTTCATAATCATCACCTTTGTATTCAATTAATTTTATAAAATTACTAGCAGAGATTGTTTTTTCATTTAAAGAAGCATTAATTCTATCATCACCTAAATCTTTTGAGATATTGTCTATCAAATCTGCATAGTTTTCTATATTACTGTCATCTATTAAAGTATAATAATTTGCCAATAATTTAGATAAATATGTATCATCAGAAATATTTCTCAATAAAGTCACTTGCCAATTTTCAATTTCTAATTTTCTTACAATATCAAGTTTTAATATTTTACTATAAAATAGATCCCACGCTTGACTTATATGTAACTTAGAAAGATTTGTATCTTCATCTAATTTTGACAATGTTAATATTGGATTTTCTAAAATCTCCAATTCAGTAATCGCAGAATTAAAGATTGAATCAATAAACTCAGATTTGCATATAGTATTAAATTGTTTTACATCATTTTTATTCATTGAATCTTTCAACTCTTGAGTGTATATTAGTTCTATTGCATTTTCTACATCAATATGGTAAACTATTGCAGTTAATTGTTTTGCAAAATCTTTATCGTTGCTATAAAACGATTGTAGACCTTTTAGGTATTCTAGATTCGTAATAGCATCTAGAGGATTTTCTAAAATATCATCCTTCTTTAGTACAAAAATTGCAACATATCTTTCTTTGAAGCTGTCGTCTAATAATTTGATTGTGAGTATTTCATTAATAAAAGATATTATTTCTCGTGGTGTTATTCTACGATTTAGAAACTCATAAACCTGTACAACCAATCTTAACTCATCCTCGTCATAATTTGTAAATGCCTTTTTCCATTGATCAGTAAAAAATTTTTTCCAATTAGACATAATTGGCAAAGTAATTCTAAATACAATATCAAAAGTTTTATTTACATAATCATCACCAAATTTAGTATCTCTACCATTTAATTCATTAAAGGCATTTTGAATGTGCTCTCGATCGAAAGGAATAACGACTTTAATATTTGAATATGATTTTTCCGCAAAAAAGATATGTAAAGATGACCAGATATTAAGGATATGCTTTTTCGGTAATCTATCAAAATTATCAAAAACAATTACAACTTTTTTATTAAGATCATCATTAATATCATTCATCCAATTTTGAAAATCTCTGACTGATGGCTGATCTTCAGATACTGTCTCAATCTTTGTTTCTTCTTTTTGTTTATTTGTATAAACCTGAAAAGTCTCCTCAGCGGATAATTTGAAAGAATTCCAAAATCCATTTTTTTGTCGCCAATTTCCTATAACATTCCAAAGATAGATTCCTACAACAATAATTAATGGAAATGTGACTAGGACAATCTTCCAAAACCAAGACTCAATTTCTAAGAAATCTTTTATAGAATCTTTAAAAACATTTACAGTAGGAATATAGATAATTGATAATAGACTGAAAATAAATCCAATACTGAGATATGGCTGATTAATAGTAGTTGTTTCCTTTGACTTAGCTAATAGAATTTTCAACTTATTATCCCAGCTTTTTTTATCTCCTTGTTTTAATAAGTTGGGGTCGTTCTTAATAAATTCTGTTAATTCTACCAGTATTGATTTTCTTTGTTCATCTTCTTGATGTCCCCAAACATCATAAACAAAAAATTTATGAGTACTTTCAAGCTTTTTATCAAGTAGTCTTACCAAGTTACTTTTACCAGAACCCCACTCACCATCAATTCCAATAATCTTAAATTCTGGATCATTGATAATTCTGTCGCTAATAACTTTCGCTATTTTATCTTGTGATTTATTTTCAAATAAATCTTCACCTAGAGGTTGATTTGTTAGAAAATTTAATAACTTCTCGTTTGTAGAATTCTCTGCCATATTTTTGTGATTATCAGTTTTAATTTTTATTTTTTAAATACTAACTTCCTCCCCAACCGCCAACCGCGACAACAACAAACTTTGTAGTTGGGTGAGTTTTTGGTTTTCTTGAGTTTTTGATTTTATTAATTCTAGAAGTTTATTTCCAACTAAATTGAATTGATTTAAAACTTCTTTTAAAGGTGTATTTATTTTCAAAGATGCTAAAATTGGGACGTATAAATTCGCTTGAGCACTGCCTACAGCCATATCAATTAACTCATTATATTTAGTTCTTAATACAAAAAATATAAAAGGCAAATTACATTCTTCATTTGGTTTTATATTTATTACTGCCCTATTTCCACACATATAGTCACATAAGATTCCGATTCGTCCTATTGTTCCCGATTTTGTAATAATAATTGTTTGTGGAGAGAAAAGCAATGCACTCGTTCCTGCACTATTAAAACCCTCTTCAGTTAATTTTCTACTTGTATCTAAGATAAAACCTCCGTTAACATCATTTGCTCTTAGCCATTTAATATTCCCATCAAAATATTTTGAATGTTCTTGAGAAGGATTTACATAACCCTCTTGAAATGAGCAGAAATCTTTTAATATTGATTCTTTACAATGGTTTTCTTTAACCATATTGTAATACAAAGCCTGCGCAGTAGCTTCCAACTTTTCGCAAATCTGCTTGTTGACTTTTATTTTGTTGGCTATGCTTTGGTATTGATTAACAATTTGTCGCTGTTCTTCGATGGATGGAACCGGAAGTTGCATTCCACAAAAGTCTTCCCATTCAAGACTTCCCCTCACACCGCCAACAGCGTGAAAGCAAGCTTCTCTGTCAAATTCTGAACGGGAAAACCACAACATCAGATAATCAGGCAAAATCACATTTTCATCAATGACTTCAAAAACAGGATACGCTTGCGAAATAATAGCGATATCAAATTCCTTTAGTAAAGCTATTGGCATTTTTTTATCTCTGCGAACCTGCATTGTACTACAAGCAAATTGGTTTTTTCTAATCAACTTATAATTTGCCATATCCGTCCCAATAATATTTGCGACAGACGGTATAAACTTTTTATTAATAGTTAGTCCCACAAGATGCGTAATCGCCAAATCTCTGTTGCGCTCATCAACAACTTGAATCAAATCTCCAACTTTTCTATAACTCATAGCCCAAAGTTTTAAAAACATTGGAAACCTCTTCTTTCAATTGGTTTTCCTGTTCAAATAAATCTTTCAAATCTGCCTGCAAACTTTGCATCTGCTCGTTATAATCCAGACTTTCATCTCGGTTGACGAATTCAATATATTTACTGGGTACTAAAGAATAATCTTTTTTACGGATGTCTTCCAGAGTCGCACTGTAAGAATATTCAGGAATATCCTGATACGTTTCTTTCCAGTCTTGCTGTTGCCAGTTGTGATAATGGGTGGCAATAGCCGTAATCTCTTCTTCGCCAAACTGAATATATTTCTTTTCAAACGGTTCACCTTTCTGACGCAGATCCATAAACAGCACTTCGCCTTTGCGGTCACGGTACTTTTTTACACCATCGTTTACTTCAAAAGTTCGCTCATTTTTATTGCGGTTCAGAATCCAAAGTGTTACCGAAATATTGGTAGAATAAAACATATCTTGTGGTAAAATCACAACGGCTTCTACCAAATCATTTTCAATAATCTGTTTCCGGATTTTATATTCTTCGCCACCACCACTCAAAGCACCATTTGCCAAAATAAATCCGGCAACGCCATTCTGAGAAAGCTTGGAGATCATATTCAAGATCCACGCATAATTGGCATTTGATTTTGGTGGCACTTCATAGCCTGCCCATCTTGGGTCGGTAGTCAGTTCGCTGTCCGCGCGCCAGTCTTTTAAATTAAAAGGTGGGTTCGCCATTATGTAGTCGGCTTTCAGATCTTTGTGCTGGTCATCGCCAAAAGTATCCGCCGCTTTGTTCCCCAAATTAGAAGAAATTCCACGGATGGCAAGGTTCATCTTCGCCAATTTGTAGGTGGTATTGGTAAGCTCCTGACCGTAGATAGAAATATCTTTTTTGTTTCCTTTATGCTTCTCAATAAACTTCAGCGACTGTACAAACATCCCGCCCGAACCACAGGAAGGGTCATAGATTTTCCCTTTGTAGGGTTCTATCATTTCTGCAATCAGATTAACAATCGATTTTGGGGTATAGAATTCCCCTTTTCCTTTCCCTTCGGCAATGGCAAATTTGCTCAGGAAATATTCATAAACGCGCCCTACAATATCGTGGGCTTCATCTTTCAGGGTATCAATATTGTTAATCGTATCCAGCAAAGCCGAGAACTTAGACTGATCCAGCCCAAGACGTGAAAAATAATTGTCTGGCAATGCGCCTTCCAGAGATTTATTGGTACGCTCAATGGTTTTCAGGGCGGAATCTACTATCAATGTGATATTTTCCTGCTTGGCATTTTTCATAATGAAAGTCCAGCGCGATTCTTCAGGAAGATAAAATACATTTTCCGCCTGATAAAATTCCGGAATATCCAGGAAAGCTTCTTTGTGTTCGTTGATGAGTTCCTGTCTTCTTCTCAAAAATTTGTCATTCGCAAACTTGAGGAAGATCAGACTCAACACCACGTGTTTGTATTCGGAAGGCTCCACGGAACCTCTTAATTTATTGGCAGAATCCCAGAGGATTTCTTCGGTACTTTTAGTTTTTGCAGCTGTTTTCGTTGCCATTATATCTTTTCTAAATATTTCTAAACAGACATCATATTAGCCTGTTTGATTTTAAGTTTATTTATTTTTTGGAATCCTTCCAATAACCCACCCATTCTTCAAAATATGCGTGCAGAACATCGGAACTGTCAAAATAATATTTCACAGCCTCATTAGGAAAAGAGCGCAGTTCCAGCTCTCCTGTTTCTGGATTTTCTACAGTAAGAATAAAATTATTAAGTTCAAAAACAAGGTTACCGCCAGGTTTCAGGTATTCGATATAGATAGATTTGACATTGTTAAGATCAATAGCCAGACTTCCATTGTAAGTAATCATAGATTTATCAATTAGTTTTCACTTTCAAATATAAATAAAATTCATTACGCTACAATTACGGAAATCCTCATTATCACAAAAAAAATCCACTCTTGCGGAGTGGATTCTGTGGTTAATTGACCAGGTGTTGCCCGAGATAGAGACTGGTGGAGGCTGCCGTCTGTTTTTCATTATTCAGGAAGGCATAAACCTCCATTGTTTTGCCGAGACAGTAGGCTGGCAAAGTGACATCGGCCATCAGGTCGGAGCGCATCACGATGCCCTCGTAGATCTCCCAGTTATTCAGCTCTGCGCAGTAACACACGATGCTGACCTGGTCTTTGGGAGCGGCATCACCCTGCGTGCTGTTGTCCTCCCACTCCAAGTGCAGCACACCGCCGGGCTGCGTGGTAAGCACTGGGTTTCTGAAACTGGTGAGTTCGCCACGGGTGATCAGCACTTTGTTGTAGATCAGTTCCGGGAGACCTGCTACCATCTGTATGGCCGTGCTGATGGTGTAAGACACTGCCATGTTTACTCTGGATTTCACCCCAGTCCCCATTCCGAAATACAGAGACTGAATACTCTTGATCGGTTGGAGAAAACTGATAGCCAGTTTAAACTTCAATTGCTGCTCCAGTTGCCTTTCCGAAGGGGTGCGTCTGGAGCTCTTAGGACGGCTGCGGATGACGTCCATACCACGCCAGGTGGCGCCTACTACCGGTCCTACTTTACCTGAGAATCCTCCTAGGATTCCTTTGCTTAATGTTGCCATAACAAATAATTTTATTGGTTAATGACACGAAGTTAAAACAGAAAATGGCAGCTTGTACACCCGTGACCGCTTTTGACTGGTTCTGACTGATTTTGACTGATTTTGACCGGATAGCTTCGGGGTTTCTTCGGGTCATCACCGGGGTTTCTTCGGGTCTTCTTCGGAAAAAAGATGTTTTTTCCGAAGAAGACCCGA
>DLND01000089.1:20957-27353 GCA_002476905.1 Flavobacteriales bacterium UBA7519 | reverse complement strand
TGAAAAAATGGTGGATGATATGAAGGCTTACATCGAAGTAATTGCACCAGAGCGCAAGAATATCGTCCAGTTTTATGATTCGCATATCCCACTTCTGGAATATTATAATGTAGAAAAACAGCTGAAACAGAGTTTTGGAAAACATGTTAATATCCCGGGTTCTAAAGGTGCTTATCTCGTTATCGAACATACAGAAGCGCTGCACGTGATAGATGTTAATTCAGGAAACAACATCTCATCTGCCAATACCAATAAAACCCACGCTCTCAACGTCAATAAAATGGCAGCAACTGAAATAGCAAGACAACTTCGTCTGCGTGATATGGGGGGCATTATCGTGGTAGATTTTATCGATATGACAGATCCGGAACACAGGAAAGAACTCTATGAACATTTCCGTGAAGAGATGAAGCGCGACAAGGCAAGACATAAGATTCTTCCGCCTTCCAAATTTGGTCTTATACAAATGACCAGACAACGCGTACGTCCAGAGAAGCACATCGAGACTTCTGAAGAAAATCCAAACAAAGACGGCGAAATCATTGCACCTATTGTAATTGTTGAAAGAATGGAGGAGTCCATCAGAACAATTATTCAAAAGGAAAAAGGAAAGCTCTTC
This sequence comes from Flavobacteriales bacterium UBA7519, assembly GCA_002476905.1. Lineage (GTDB taxonomy): Bacteria > Bacteroidota > Bacteroidia > Flavobacteriales > Weeksellaceae > Epilithonimonas. Next base: position 26,734 of record DLND01000089.1, on the reverse strand, counting down.
CTGCACGTGCATCCGTTTCTTGAAGCTTACTTAACAAAAGGGCTGGCAAGCATCCAAAACAAGTGGTTTTTGAAATATAAAAAATGGGTGACCATCATCCCAAGAGATTCCTTCAAAATGCTGGAATTTCATTTATATGACTCCAGCAAAAAAGAGCTGATGAGTTATTCTAATTAAAAATCAAACTTTGCTAAGACTTTAGCAAAGTTTTTTATTTACATTAACTAATATTTAACTTCCAGAATGATTTAATTAATTATTATTATGATATTTTGGTCATAATTTTGATGAGTAAATAACTAATTATACAAGTATATATGTCAGGAAAAATTTTATGGATAGATGATGAAGTGGACTTGCTCAGACCTCATATTGTCTTTTTGGAGAATAAGGGTTATATGGTAACCCCGGTAAACAATGTAAATGAGGCACTTGAAATCATTGAAAAAGAAAAATTTGAGCTTACACTTCTAGATGAAAATATGCCTGGTATATCCGGATTGGAAGCCATTCCTATGATAAAGGAAAAGGATAATGCACTGAAAATTGTAATGGTTACCAAAAGCGAAGAGGAGCATATAATGGAGCAAGCGATTGGCTCTCAGATTGCCGATTATATATTGAAGCCGGTGAATCCAAATCAGGTTCTTCTTTCTTTGAAAAAAAATCTGCATAGCGAATCATTGGTGGAGCAGAAAACAATCGTAGATTATCAGCAAGAGTTCAGAAATCTTAGTATGGAACTATCTTATCTTAGGACTTATCAAGACTGGGCAGAATATTATAAAAAGATTCTTAATTGGGAAATCAAGTTTGACAAAGTATTTGACAGTGAATTTGCAGATTTACTTCAGAACCAGAAGGAAGAGGCGAACATCCAGTTTTCGAAATTTATCGAGCATAATTATGAAGATTGGCTTCATAGCAATGACAAACCGATGATGAGCCACACCCTGTTTAAGGACAAGGTGAAACCAGAAGTGGAGAAAGAAAAAGTTCTTCTGTTGATGATTGATAACCTGAGATATGACCAGTGGAAAGTTATCGAACCATTATTTACTAAATTCTATAATAAAACTTCGGAAGACTATTATTTCAGCATCTTGCCAACGGCTACTCAGTATGCAAGAAACTCCTTTTTTGCAGGATTGATGCCTTCAGAAATTGAGAAAAGATTTCCGCAGTACTGGTTCAATGACAATGAAGAAGGAAACAAAAACGAGCACGAGCGCGATTTCCTAGAAGACCAAATGAAAAGAATCGGATTGTCAGGTAAATCAATGAAATATCTGAAAATCTTGAACGCGGATTTTGAACGGAAAATTCTGGATGATTTCAATCAGCATAAAAACAACGACTTATTAGTCATCGTATATAATTTTATAGATATCTTATCCCACGCAAAAACTGATAATAATATTGTAAATCAATTAATTAGAGATGATAAAACCTTCAGATCGCTCACGTACAATTGGTTCGAAAACTCTTCGCTCATAAAAATTATAAAAACAGCGGCAGAAAATGGTTTCAAGTTGGTCATCACCACAGACCACGGCACAGTTTATGTTAAAAAACCTAGTAAGGTAGTAGGAGATAGGGAAACCTCTACCAACATCAGGTACAAGACAGGAAGAAGTCTCACTTATGATGACAAGGATGTCTGGGCTATCAGTAATCCGGATAAGCTTTTCCTGCCAAAAGGAAATCTGAGTTCAAAATATATTTTTGCGAAGAACAATACCTTCCTTGCATACCCGAAAAATTATAATCACTTTGTGAATTACTACAAAGACACTTATCAGCACGGGGGAATCTCTCTGGAAGAGGTCATCATCCCGATAAGCATATTAGAGCCCAAATAGTTTTTTTCATAGTTTATTTGATTTGGGTTTATTGGGCGGAAAAGATTGATTACCTTTTCCGCCTTTTTATTTTTTTTTAGGAGCCACATCTTTTGGTTATCCAATAACATTATGACCCGCTGTCCGCTGTATCTTTTTATCGCTCGGGCGGCTCCGCTGCGCTCCGCCGCCTCGCTAAAAAAAGGATGCCGCTACCATCGGGGCTATACAGAGGTTTTGTAATTCTTTTGACCATTCCATTCAAAATCCCGAACTTTGTAAAATTAAACATTTATCAATCCTTAAAACTCCAGTATTATAACAGATGCGTATCATTTCCTATAACGTCAATGGCATCCGTGCCGCCTTCACCAAAGATTTTATCGGCTGGCTGAATGTTGCTAATCCTGATGTCATCTGTATCCAGGAAAGCAAAGCAGGAAATGATCAAATCGATATTGAAAGTTTCGAGAAGATTGGATATCACAGTTACTGGCATTCAGCAGTAAAAAAAGGTTACAGTGGCGTAGGAATCGCTTCCAAGATCAAACCTAACCACGTAGAATTTGGCTGTGGGATAGAGAATTATGACAGTGAGGGAAGAGTAATCCGAGCCGATTTTGATGGTTTTTCAGTGATTTCGGTTTACGTACCTTCTGCTTCAAATATTGAGAGACTTGATTTCAAAATGCAGTTCTGCTATGATTTTCTTGCTTATATCACGGAACTCAGAAAAAGCATCCCGAATCTAATCATCAGCGGCGATTTTAATATTTGTCATCAGGCAATTGATATTCATAATCCAATTGGTTTGGCCAATACTTCCGGCTTCCTACCGATGGAGCGCGAATGGATGACGAACTTTATGGCCGAAAATAAACTCACAGACAGTTTTAGGTATTTTAATGATCAGCCGGAACAATATTCCTGGTGGAGTTATAGAGCAGGTTCCAGAGCAAGAAACAAAGGCTGGCGATTGGATTATAATTTTGTTTCAGAACCGTTGAAAGAGAAAATGACCAGAGCAGTTATCCTACCAGAAGTCAAACATTCTGACCATTGTCCCGTTTTAGTAGAACTGAATCTATAGATTATCACCACTAAGCCTTTATTGTTCATCAATCCATAAACAATCAACCGACGTGCATCAGCAGCTTAACCTTATTATAGAAATTCTTGGAACCATTTCCTTTGCAATGTCAGGCAGTTTTGCGGCAATGCAGAAACGTCTTGATCCGTTTGGTGTTCTAATTATCGCATTCGTAACCTCGGTTGGTGGCGGAACTGTAAGAGATTTACTTTTAGATGTTCCTGTTTTCTGGATGACGGATATGTTGACTTGCTCACTGATATTCTTCACTTGCGTATTTTCAATGGTTTTTAAATCTATTGAGAGGAACTTCAAAGTGACCTTATTTATTTTTGATAGTTTCGGACTGGGGCTGTTTACCATAATCGGTATTCAGAAAGGAATCAACTCAGATCTACATCCGTTGATATGTCTCACGCTGGGAACTATAACCGGATGTTTTGGAGGGATTATCCGAGATATTTTACTGAACAGAATTCCTTTGATTTTCAGGAAAGAAATCTACGCAACAGCATGCATCGTAGGTGGCGGAATTTTTCTGCTGATGTCGAGATTTACAGGCTGGTCTTCTACATTGGTTCAGATTTCTACAATAATCTTGATTGTAGCTATCAGAACATTAGCGGTAAAATACCATTGGAGAATTCCTAAGTTCTATGGTTATGAAAATAATGAAGAAATGTAAATAAAAAGAGCGAAAGTTAATTTCGCTCTTTTGTTTATCTTAATTAGAAAAACTTTCCTCTGTTTCTCATATGCGGATTGTGCATATGTTTTTGCATTGTCGGCATTTTCATCTGCTCCTTCATCATCTTGATTTGATCTGTCATCATTCCTGCGGAATCCAGTTGTTTTGCTTCGTCCAGTAATTTCTGAGCTTCAGCTTTTCTCCCTTTGGATAACGCAGATGCTGCAAGATTCAGTTTTGCCATTGCTCGGTCGTGTTTCATATTCAAACCGTAATCCAAGGCTTTTTTCATCAATCCTTCTGTTTTTGCAGGATTATCCTGAGCAGTCGTCAGGGCTTGGAGATAATGGAAATAACCATATTGACTCTTATGAAGTTGGGATTTATAATCTGTAATATTGGATAAAAACTTGGCAGCTTTATCCATATTTTGCTTTCTCAGTTGCCAGAATGCTAAGAGAATATTTTCGTTTTTAAAGAATAAAGCAATAGGAATTCCGGAAAGCACGACTAAAACGATGCCCCAGCCAATGTTACGGTTGAACATCAGGTAAATGCCTAATGCGATAATAATTGCAGCTGCTACAAATTTTAGGTATTTGTTCATTGTAAAATATTAGGTTGCAAAGATAAGAATTACGCATAAGATTTCCGAAAAACAATCAACATTGATTGATGGAAATTTTTTGTTTTGATTACAAAAAAAACACTAAATTTATTTTTTGTAACTATTTAGTATACAAATTAATATGTCAAATATTTATACTTTTTACGATGAAATATGTCAAAAATTTTCTACTGAGCGCTTTTCTTTTTTTGAGTACAGTCTGTTTTTCACAGCAATCTGGCAATCCGCTTGCTAACACAGAGTGGAACGGAATAGCCAATATTCCATCTCCTGAGGAAATTACATTCAAATTTTCTAATGATACAATTGATCTTATTTTTTCAGGAAACGTTGCGGAAAAAATGAAATACACTCTCAAGGATAAGGAAACAATTAGGCTATTTAAAATCGATGGAAATTCGCCTTGCGATTCTGCCGAAGAAGGATCCTATAAATTTGTGATAAAAAAATGATACACTAACTTTTACAAATGTTGAGGACGCTTGTATGGCGAGACAAATGTCTTTTTATGGAAATGTTTATAAAAAAGCTGCAACTAAAACTACATCTAAGTAGATTTTCAGGGATTAAAAAACGCCCACACAATTTTAGCTTTTGATTTTCCCAGGATTTCTTCCAAAGTCGCCAGGTCGGATTCTTTGACTCTTTTTACCGATTTTAATTTAGATAAAAGTAGTTCAATTGTTTTTTCTCCAATCCCAGGAATTTGCTCTAACTCTGATTTTATCGTCGAGTTCTTTCGTCTGGTTCTATGATGTTTCACACCGAAACGGTGCGCTTCATCTCTCACTCTTTGAAGAATTTTGAGCGTTTCAGCTTTTTTATCAATATATAATGGGATAGAATCTTCCGGAAAATATATTTCTTCCAATCTTTTGGCAATACCTATAATTGTGATTTTCCCATACAAGCCAAGTAGTTTCAGGCTTTTGACAGCTGATGACAATTGTCCTTTTCCACCATCAATCAAAATCAGCTGTGGTAAAGGTTCGCCTTCATCTATTAATCTTCTGTAGCGTCTGTAAATGACTTCTTCCATTGTGGCAAAATCATTTGGACCTTCTACAGTTTTAGGATGGAAAATACGATAGTCGGCTTTGCTCGGTTTTCCGTCTTTGAAAACTACACAGGCCGAAACGGGATTGGTACCTTGGATGTTGGAGTTGTCAAAACCTTCAATATGTCTTGGTTCCACAGGCATCCTTAGGATTCGTTGCATTTCGGACATTAGTCGGTTCGTATGTCTTTCCGGATCTATGATTTGGACTTGCTTTAATTTTTCAAGACGGTATTCTTTCGCATTTTTTTCAGAAAGTTCTACGATTCTTTTCTTGTCACCTACTTTTGGAACAATCAGTTTAACATTGGGAATTTCAATGCCCAGATGAAAAGGAATCAAAATTTCTTTCGATGTAGAATCGAATTTTTGCCGTATTTCTACCAGCGCCTCTTCCAAAATATCTTCGTCCGTTTCTTCAAGTACTTTTTTGATTTCTGTGGTAAAACTCTGAACAATAGAACCATTTCGGA
>DLND01000089.1:20493-20810 GCA_002476905.1 Flavobacteriales bacterium UBA7519 | reverse complement strand
AAGCTGCCGTTTCATCACTCGTAATCCCGAAAACATCCACATCATCAATAGTTGGATTTACGACGGTATGCTTGGCTTGGTAATCGTCAAGAGACTCAATGTTTTGTTTGATCATCTGCGCTTTTTCGAACTCCAAATTAGAGGCAAAGCGGTACATTCTTTCTTCCAGATATTTTTTTGCAAATCGGAAATCACCTTTTATGATGCCACGTATCGCTTCCACTTTTTCATCATAATCTTCTTTGGATTCGAGTGATTCACAAGGCCCGTTGCAGTTTTTGATGTGATATTCCAGGCAGACACGGTATTTGCCTTCC
>DLND01000089.1:0-20392 GCA_002476905.1 Flavobacteriales bacterium UBA7519 | reverse complement strand
CAGACACGGTATTTGCCTTCCGCAATTTTTTCTGGCGCAAGATTCAGGTTGCAGGTTCTGATTTTGTAAAGACTTTTGATCGTATCCAGAAGGATTCTTGCAGGGCGAACTTTAGCATAAGGACCGTAATATTCTGATCCGTCTTTGATCTTGGTCCTCGTTAGGAAAATTCGTGGGAAATCTTCATTCTTGATGCAAATCCAGGGATAGGATTTGTCGTCCTTCAGCATCACGTTATAAAACGGCTGGTGCGCTTTTATCAGATTGTTCTCGAGCAAAAGTGCATCATACTCACTGTTCACCACGGTAGTTTCCAGCCTGTGGATCTTGGAAACCATAATACGTGTCCGGTAACCATTCTGGTTTTTATTGAAATAGGACAGCACTCTTTTTTTGAGATGCTTGGCTTTTCCTACGTATAAAAGCTGATCGTTCTTATCATAATAACGATAAACACCGGGTTCCGAAGGAAGGGTTTTGAGCTGAAGTTCAAGATTGGGATTCACAGTACAAATTTAGTGAATGTTTCTCTGAAATTAAATTTTGGTTAAAATCAATTATATGTCTGAAAGCCTGCATATCTTTGCGTCAAAAGACGCTAAATGATTGGTTTCCTCATTATGTAGGAGTTTGCCCATACTTGAAATTATTCCTCAACCAGATTATTTTCCGAATTATCCACCAAACTCTGCGGGATTTCTTTTTTATTTTTGATGCCCAGCTTTTTCAGCTTTTCGGTTTGCCTTACGAGGTTGTCATTTCCTGTGTAGAGTTGTTTGTAAGCATCTGTAAAAGAGGTCTTTGCCTGATCTATGTTTCTTCCAACTTTATCTAGGTTTTCAACAAAACCAACAAATTTGTCATACAATTTTGCACCTTGAGTAGCAATTTCCATAGAATTTCTGTTCTGATACTCGCGTTTCCACAGATCTGCAATTAGTTTTAGAGACGTGATGAGGTTGCTTGGGTTTAGTAATAGGATTCGTCTTTCATAGGCAAAATTCCAGAGGTTCTGGTCGATTTGCATGGCAGCGATATAAGCTGGTTCACTCGGGATAAACATCATCACAAAATCAAGAGATTTTCCGTAATCATCATAAGCTTTTTGAGATAATTGCTGGATGTGATTTTTGATGGAATTAAGATGTTGTGTTTGCTTGATTTTGATGATTTCTGCATCGGTCTCATCCACTAGCTCTGTAAAAGCAGATAGAGAAACTTTGGAATCGATGATGACGTTTCTTTCATCAGGATATTTTACAACGGCATCGGGACGCATTTTCTTCCCAGAAAACTCAGAAAACAAAGCTTTATTATCCTCATCCCGAAGTTCGTGTTCCAGAAAATATTCTCTACCTTTTACCAATCCCGATTTTTCCAGGATGCTTTCCAGGATCATTTCGCCCCAGTTCCCTTGGGTTTTAGATTCGCCTTTCAACGCTCGGGTTAATTTTTTAGCATCTTCAGAAATCTGCTGATTAAGTTCTGCCAGTTCCTTCACTTTTTCAGCGAGTGAGAATCTTTCTTTATTTTCCTTTTCGTATGCCTCATTCACGCGATTTTTAAGATCAGTAATTCTTTCCTGAAATGGTTCAAGAATAGTTTTCAGATTGTTCTGGTTGAGCGTTGTAAACTTTTCCGTTTTTTCTTCCAGTATTTTATTGGCTAGATTTTCAAATTGTTCTTTCGCCTGTTCCTGTATTTTCGTGATTTCTTCTTTTTGAGAATCAAGAAGTTTCTGCAACGTTTCGTTTTGGGCGGATAACTGAGACTTTATGGCAATCAGGTTTTGCTTTTCGTCCATCAGCTTCCTGATTTCAGCATTTTGAGTGTTATAAACTTCCTGCTGCTCAGCAATTTTTTGACTATGCGAATTATTTTCGGCTACGAGTGTCGCAATATTGTTTTTAAGTTCGTTTATGTTCTCAGACTGCTGTAAATTTAATTGCTTTTCATTTTGCAAGAAGAGGTTTAGTTCATCAATTTTTAATTGAGAATTCTGAAGATCGGAATTGATTTTTATAAATTGATTATTAAGCTCATCATAAAGATTTCTTGAGACTGAAGAAGATTTCAGGACAAAATAAAGAATGACGGCGCCTAAAATACCGCCTACAATAAAACCGATGATTAGATAAGAGATTTCCATTCTTCAAAAATACAATTTTGTAAGAACAAAAAGTAATGGAATACGTAAGATTAGCTAGAAAAGTCTGTTATATTTTTCTGTTTTTCGCCAGCATCGGAATGGAGATCAGACCCATAACAAGCATAATAATGATCTGCAAAGGGAGTGTGATGAATGAGTAGGCTAGACCTAATTCTCCGCCTTCAATCGCGTCTTTTCCCATAGAAATGAACAATGCTGTAAATCCGAATTTCATGGCCAAGTTAAAAGCGCCGATTCCGCCACTTGCAGGAATAATCATTCCCAAAGTTCCAACTACAAGTATAAAGCAGCCATCCGCCAAAGTGAAGTCCGAGGTCTCTGGTAATGAAAAGCAAACCAGATACGATGCAAAAAAGTAGCATATCCAGATGCCGGCTGTCAGCAGTATGAATTTTACTTTTTGACGGAGTTTGAATACCGAAGTCAGCCCCGCAATTATTCCTTCTATAAAGTCAATGATTTTTGAGATTAAAGAAAACATTCTGAAACGTTCCTTGAATTTAAAAAAAGCAACGAATGCGGTTATAATTCCAACAATAATTCCAATGATAAAAAATGGATTAAACTTGACACCTGATTTTTCATAAAAACTATATATGGCTTCGAATTTAAAAATCAGGGTAAGTCCGAGAAATATAAGCATACAAACCAAGTCAATCACTCTTTCCAAAATAATGGTTCCGAATGACTTATCGACAGGAACTTTCTCTACACCATAAAGAGCTGTGGAGCGCGCCAGTTCACCGCTTCTCGGAATAGTAAGATTCATCAGATATCCGAATGATATTGACCAAAGTGAGTTACTGGTGCTGATGGTATGTCCCATCGGTTCCAGAAGGAGATTCCATCTTACAGCCCGGAAAATATAAGCCGATACGCCGAAAACAGCAGCAAACACAACCCAGAGGTAATTGGCTTTTTTAAGAGATTGTTCTATCTTGTCTAGGTCTAATCCTCTAAGTGCTACGCAAAGAAAAATGCCTGCTATGGCTATAGAAACTAAAATGGTAATCGCATTTTTCAATGCGGAGGTTTTTCTCTCTTCCAAGATAACAACTGATTAAGTTAAAAGGTTGGTGTTCTCATCCGGAAAAACGATTTTCGGCTGAAAGGTTTTAGCTTCCTCGGCCGTCATCTGTGCATAAGCAATAATAATAATGATATCGCCTTTGTGAACTTTTCTTGCAGCGGGACCATTTAGACAAATATCACCGGATTTTCTTTTTCCTTTAATGATGTACGTGTCAAAACGTTCACCATTATTGACATTCACGATGTAAACCCGTTCTCCCACAATGAGACCAGCCGCATCTATCAAATCTTCATCAATAGTAATACTGCCGATATAATTAAGATCTGATTCCGTAACACGAACCCTGTGGATTTTTGATTTAAAAACTTCAATTAACATAGCCGCAAATTTACAGCAAAAATATGGAGGTGTAAAGAATTTGTGTAAAAGAAAAATATTATGAGGTACATTAAAATATTTGCTCATAATTATGAATTTATGAATATTGATTGTTTTAACCTAATAATATCCAAATGTTGATTAATAGTGAGAAATGTTTAAAAACTAAATGCAATAAATCCACTATTTTCGTTAATACTTGTTTTGCAAAATATTCATCATATTAAATTGATTCGTATATTCTCTAGTGTTTTTATCAAAAATATTTGCACGATATTAAAATTGTCTTATATTTGCTATAACAACATAACTTTAATCAATAAATATTATGAACAAGTCTGAATTAATCGACGCTATTGCAAAGGATGCAGAAATCACAAAAGCTGCTGCAAAAAAAGCTTTGGAATCATTCGTTTCTAACGTAACGGAAACTCTAAAGAAAAAAGATGGTAAAGTTTCCCTAGTAGGATTCGGTACTTTTTCAGTATCTGAAAGAGCTGCAAGACAAGGTATCAACCCTGCTACAAAAAAGCCAATCAAAATTGCTGCTAAGAAAGTTGCAAAGTTCAAAGCTGGAGCTGATCTTGCTACAGCTGTTGCTGGTGACAAGAAAAAATAATATTTAAAATATTATCAATAAAAAACCCGTCTTTTAAAGGCGGGTTTTTTATTTATGATTGATTTTCGTCATCTAAAAGATGGCCAAAGTAATCCTTTTTTGTTTTGAGATAAGAAGCACTTGCTTCATTAGATTTTATCTGTAAAGGAATTCTGGAATTAAACTCGATGTTACTATCTTTTATGAACTGGATTTTTTCTGGATTATTGGTCATCAGATTCACAGATTTTACTCCGATTTGTTTCAGCATATCTATGGCTACAGAAAAATCACGGTCGTCTGCAGGTAGACCTAACTGTAGATTCGCCTGCACAGTGTCCAGTCCTTTTTCCTGTAATGCATATGCCTTTAACTTATTGATAATGCCAATATTTCTACCTTCCTGACGGAGATAGAGTATTATCCCTCCGTTTTCCTGCATGTATTTCATGGCAGAGTCTAGCTGCTCGCCACATTCGCATTTTTTTGAATGGAAAACTTCTCCGGTGATACACTCTGAGTGGATTCTAACATTGGTAGGTTTTTCCAGATCTGTATTTTTTGCAATCAGTGCCATATGCGGCATCCAATTTTTATCGTCTTCGGAGAAAGCCATCATTCTGAATTCCCCAAACTGAGTTGGTACATTAGATTCTGCCTGTAGTTTTAACATTGCATTCTAAAAAGATTAATTTGAAGACATGGAGTTGCTTTCTAGGTTTTTATTCATCGAAGACTCTAAAAAGCTAACATTGGTTTTGATTTTCACCATATATCTGTTGAGAACTTCATTATCATCCTTTGTGATAAATTTTCTTAATTTTTGAATGTTCTTGTAATACTTTTCGAATGATTCTAAAGATTTAGTTTTTTCAGACTGATGTAAGTTTGTAACTGCAAGTAGATAATTTGTCAGTGATTTTTTTAAGCCAGCAACTTCTCTGTTTACAGCATCATTTCGAAATTTTGGGAAAGTTGAAACTAGGTTAGAAATTGTTGAAGCATACACTACAGATTCTGGAGAGAGATAGACATATACATCAGAATGGAGCTCATCTGATGCAGATGAACTGGTAGAACACGATTGAGAAATATTAATAATAATTAGTATTGATAAAAGTTTATAAAAACTTTTCATTTTTTCTGTCCTTTTTGATACAGGATTGGGTTTAGTGACTCATCATTATACATCTTCATCTGCTTATAAAGTTTCATTTTAACTTTACCGATTTCTATGTCCGAAAGAAGTTGATCTATAGCTGTAGAAAGATCGTTTTTTTGCTCCTGTAATACCAGAAGCTTGTCCGTGCATTTTATCTTATGCTCTTCGGAAGCGTCCTTTCTAGCGGCTTCTATTGCCATATGATAGATTTTCAAAGATAATATCGAAAACCTGTCTATAGACCAGGCCGGCGTTTCTGAGTTAATTCTAGCGTCTGAATTGGGAGTAATATCCTTGTATTTCTCATAAAACCAAAAATCAATCTGTTCTACGAGATCTGTTCTTTTTTGGTTTAGAGCATCAATTCTACGTTTGATTTTCAAAGCTTCTGTCGGATTAATATCTTCCTCGCGGATTATATCTTCCAAGTGCCACTGAACTGTGTCAATCCAGTTTTTTGAATACAAAATCCATTCCAAACTACCTGTCTGAAATGGATTGTTTTCTTGCGAATTAACATCATCTTTAATATGGTAATCTTCAACCGACTGATTGAAGATTTTCCATGCATTTTCGGTAAAACTCATTTAAGATCTGTTTTCTAAGAAGGATTGTTCGGCGTAGTGTTAGAAGATTCATTGTTCTTTTTATCATCCTCCTTCACGGCATCTTTAAATTCTTTGATACCAGATCCTAATCCTTTCATTAATTCAGGAATTTTCCTTCCTCCAAATAATAAAAGTAATATCAAAGCAACTATCAGAATATGTTGCCAAGATAAGCTAATTATAACTGTAGATATTATCATCTTGATTTTTTTTGCAAAGTTAAATTATTTTTTAATACGAAACCCAGCCTAAAGGATCCACTGGTGTGGTTCCGTTCCAAATCTGAAAATCTAGCGTAATGGACTCATCAAAATCGCTTCCAACCTCTCCAATTAAAGTTCCAGCGGATATTTGCTGATTGGCTCTAACCAATGTGTTAGCAAGATTGGAATATACAGTAAAGTAATTTCCATGTTTCACCACCACTGTTCTGCTTCCGTTAATCGCCTGAATGCTAGAAACTACACCTGGAAATACGCATCTTGCTTTTGTTCCAGGCGATACAGCAATCTTAATACCGATATTTTCTTCAACAATATTTTTGAATACTGGGTGCGGCTGTCTACCAAATCTGTGCGTTACGGTTCCTTTGTCCACTGGGAAACTCATACGGCCTCTATTATCTGCAAAATTATTGCCTACAGTAGAACCTACGCCATAGCTTTTCATTACTTTTTTCTCAGCCTCATCTTTTGCATCCTCATTTTTCTTGTTTACTGCAGCTTCATTAGCTTTAGCTGCTGCAAGCTTATCATTGGCAGCTTTTGCTCTATCTGCAGCTTCTTTAGTAGCTCTTTCTGCTGCTGCTTTTCTTTCTTCTGCTTTATTAGATTCGGCCAGTTTTCTTTCCTCTTCTATTCTTTTTGCGGCCAGATCTGCGGCTTTTTTAGCTTCGGCTTCGGCTTTTTTTCTTTCCGCTTCTGCAGCGGCCAGTCTGGCTCTGTTTTCGGCTTCGATTCTTTCCTTTTCTTTTTTAGCAGCAATCTCTGCAAGACGTTTTCTTTCAGCTTCGGCTTTCTTCTCAGCTTCTTCTTTGGCCTTGGCGATTCTTATTTCTTCAGCAATAATGTTGGCAATCTGTCTCTGTAGATCTTTCTGCTGAGCTTGTTTTACCCTTAGTTCTGCCGTGAGCTTCGCTTCATTCTTTTTAAATTCGTTCAGAAGATCTTGCTTTTGCTTTCTTTCTATTTCAATTGTTGCTAACTCATTTTTCTGTGAAAGTAGAAGGTTGTCTTTTTCTGTTACAGACTTCTTTTTAAGAGCGATATTTTTCTTTATCTCATTGGCTTTATTGGATATCTCAGCTGCTTTTTTATCTTGGTATTCCGAATATCGTTTGAGGTATTCTATTCTTTTAAGCGCTTCTCCTAGATTTCTGGAAGAAAGAATAAAGGTTACTTTGTTCTGTACACCTTTGGTTTTGTAGGCTTTGACAAGTATTTCTGCGTAATTTTTTCTTAATACACCTAACTCTCTATTGTTTTTATTGATTTCCAGCTGTCTTTTATAGATGTCATCTTCAATAAATCTTTTTTCCTTTTGGGTGTTGTTGTAAACTTTCTCACGAAGCGTCAGTTTTTGATTGACAGCATTGAGATAAGCTATGGAAAGTTTAGACTCTTGTTTTGTTTGGTTCAATGTGTTATTTAGAGAAGAAATCTGCTTCTTTAGATCAGCATTTTGTTTTTGGAGTTGTTCTTTATCTTTCTGAGCAAAAGCGGTAGTGAAAACTAAAATACCTATGAAAAAACTTAACTTCTTAATCATTTAATTTCTGTCTTTTTGTAATTGGCAGGAACGGAATAAGGAGTTTCCATTCGGGAGAAGTCAAATTTCGTATTTTCTATTAATATTTCGTCCGTTTTCTTTGCTTTTATAATTATTTTAACATTTTTAGGAAAACTCTCATTATTAAGTATTTCTCTGTTGGAATAAGTGATTTCTAACTGGTCATTATTCTGAGGATTTAAAAGTAAAACATGACTGAGATTTAGATCATTGTCATAATCCAGAGAGATATTGTATGCTGTAGTTTTGCCATTCTCTGTTATTTTTTGAGTTTCTTTTGAGGAAAGATTAAAGCCCTGCGCGTTCTTTGTAAGCTTATATTTATTTTCCGATACAGGAAGAAAAGTTTTGCCCAAAAGCAAATTTTGTAATGCGTTGTAATCTATAAAATTGACGTTTAGTAGTTTGTTGAGATAGCTAAAGTCAGAATCGATGTAAGTTTTATCTAGTTTATAATATGCCTTCACGCCGTCTGGTGTAGCAATTCCTCTTGCAACCTGCAAGATTACCGCAGTAAGATTCATCCAAACTTTTTGCCCGTTTTCAATATAAATCACCGCATCAAGCGTTGGAATAAATGAGCCTGTTTTAGCATCGATTCTACTACTAATTTTCACGGCGTCAAAATTAGATTTTTTGACTACTGCGGAAAAGAACTGAGCATTGTTCTCAATAGGTTTTGTGGTGCTTACAGGTTGCTGTTCGGTCGTTTTTTTCTGAACACTGCAAGACGTTATCAATAATGATGATAGTAATATTATAGCAAATGATTTCATGAAATTTTTTTGGATAGCCTAACAATATTAACGCCAAAATCAGACTTATATTTTTAGGAGTAATTATCTAATAAAAAAACTTTGTCATAGCCTAAGCTTTGACAAAGTTAATTATATAAACTTATTGTTAATCCTTTGAGAGAAAATCCAAAACTGAATAATCTCCTAAAGAAATTTCTCTTGACACGCCAAAATATTGGGCAGAGTTTCCAATCATAGAATTACTTAGATTTCCGTGGTCTATTATAGTACTTCCTTGGATCAAAGAGTGTTCTATGTTAGAATTATGAATTTTAGTATTGTTTCCTAGAGATACATAAGGGCCGATTTTAGAATTCGTAATTTTCACATTTTCCCCAATGTAGCAAGGTGGGATGATAAGGCTATTTTCAATGACTGCAGATTCCGGATAGTTGGACATCAATTCTTTTTCATATTCCAGAATTTTGCTGTTCGTTTCAATGGTCACATTTTTATTGCCACAGTCCATCCAATCATCCACTTTTCCAAGAGAGAATTTAGCACCTTTTGCTCTTAGGTTTTCCAATGCTGTTGTCAATTGATATTCTCCACCTTCCATAATATTGTTATCCATAATATGGTCAATTTCTTTCATCAATTTTTCAGCAGAATTGAAGTAATAAATTCCAATAATTGCCAAATCAGAAACAAATTCTTTTGGTTTTTCTACAAAATCTGTAATGAAACCATAATCGTCCAATTTCACAACGCCAAAAGCCGAAGGATCTTCCACTTTTTTCACCCAAATTACTCCATCAGCATTTGTATCCAAATGGAAATCTGCACGGAATAAAGTATCTGCGAATGCGATGATCACAGGTCCCGTCATACTTGCTCTGGCACAATTGATAGCGTGAGCTGTTCCTAGTGGTTCGGTTTGGTAGTAAATAGTTCCTTTTGCTCCGAGATTTTCGGCTACTTTTATGAGAGATGCTTCTACTTCTGGTCCAAAATCACCGATGATGAATGCGATTTCTTCAATAGTTTCATTGGCCACTTTTGCAATATCTTCTACCAATCTTTGTACGATTGGTTTTCCCGCAATTGGGATTAGTGGTTTTGGAACTGTTAAAGTATGTGGTCTGAGCCTGGATCCGCGTCCAGCCATTGGAACTATTATTTTCATAATTTTTTTTAGTTTGTAAGTTAGTTATTAGTTTGGATTATAATATGGTTGAGTTTTCAATTTATGCCAATTTTACTAAGGAATTTCTTAGGAATTAATTTTTCCTTTTTTATCAAAAAGGTTGCCAAAATTATAAATATAAGATTACCTAGCCAAATCTTTTCTTTTAAATAATGATAACATAAAAATGAAGTTGATATTGTTATCAAGATCACAATTAGATTTTTTCCGATATGGTAAGGAATAGGATATTTATATTGCCCCCAGATATACGAGATAACCATCATTGCGAAGTAACTCGCAATGGTTGCCCAAGTCGATGCCCAATAACCATATTTGGGAATAAAAAAGAAATTAATGAAGATAGTTATTAAAACACCAATTCCTGATATATAGGCACCAATTATGGTTTTGTCCGTCAGTTTATACCAGATGGAAAGGTTAAGATAGATTCCTAAGAATAAACTTGCGAAAAACAAAATAGGTAAAATTCCAATGCCTTCATAATATTCAGGATTGTTGATGTATCCTTTCGCGATCCAATCAAGATTCACGCATAAAAACAGAACAATCAGACAATTAATAGCAATGAAAATATCCATTAATTTAACATACATTCCTTTAGCATTGTCTTTTTTAGAATTACTGAAGAAAAATGGTTCTATTCCTAAAGAATAAGCCTGTCTGAAAAGAATCACAAAAGTCACAACCTTTGCTACACCACCATAAATTCCCAATTGATGTCTTGCAATCTCTTCCGGCAAAAGGAATTTCAAAAATTGTCTGTCAAAGGTTTCATTAATAATTCCAGCTAACCCAGCAATAGTAATCGGCCAAGAATATTTGATCATTTTTTTCCAAAGTTCCCAAGAGAAATATTTAATTCTTGCGATGAAAAGTTCTTTTGACAACATCAAAAATGTAATGGAACTTGCAACAAGATTCGCGACGAAAACATAACCGATTCCAAACTTTGAACTGTATTTTAATCCGAAAAGTCCATTTGGATATTTTGGAAGAATAATGATGAAAAATACAACTAAAAGAAAATTAACAATTCCATTTGTAATTCTGATTCCTGCATATTTTAATGGTCTTTCATTTTTTCTCAGCATTACAAAAGGCATCGCGCAAAAAGCATCCAAAGCCAAAGTCACTGTTAAGATTGCCAATAAGTCAACTTGGTCCGGCGTTTTGAAAGCTTCCGCCAATGGTTGTCTGTAAAATAATGTGAAAATCAGATAAACTAAAGTCACAGCTAAAACACTGAAAAATGAAGTCGAAATCAGTTTCCTGTCATCTTTCTCGTCCAAAGCAAAACGGAAAAATGTTGTTTCCATTCCGTGGGTTAGAAGCACAGCAATAACGCCGGCCACAGAATAAAAATCGGCAAATGGAGAATACGCTGTAGGTCCAAAAGTTCTTGTAATAATCGGATTGATAACGAATGGGAAAAGCCTGATAATCACAGTCGTTAATCCATAAAGAGCAGTTTGTCCGAGAAGTTTCTTCATTTTTATTTCAGTTCGAAAATTTTTGCAAAATTAATGGATTCTGCCAAAATTCAATTTTATTTCTTCGGTTTGTTGGTCATATAGAAAGTCAGTTTTCCACCCTTCATAATATCCTGATGTTTGATTGTGAAATCTTTTACAGCTTTTCCATTAAGTTCTATTTTTTCGATGTAAACATTTTTATCAGATTGATTTTTAGCTTCAATTTCGAATGATTTTCCATTTTCAAGATTCAAAGTTGCATTCTTCACACTTGGACTTCCAATCGAATATTCATCAGAACCTGGCGAAACAGGATAGAAACCTAAACTACTGAAAATATACCAAGCACTCATTTGCCCGCAATCATCATTTCCGCCCAATCCATCGGGTTTTGCTTTATATTGCATTGTCAGAATTTTTCGGATTTGAGCCTGAGTTTTCCAAGGTTGTCCGGCGAAATTGTAAAGATAAGCAACGTGATGCGCAGGTTCGTTTCCGTGAACATAGCCGCCGATAATTCCTTCTCGTGTAATGTCTTCGGTATCAGCAAAAAATTCATCGGGTAAATGCATTGTGAATAATTGGTCAAGATTTTCCCCAAATTTCTTTTTTCCGCCCATCGCATCCATCAAACCATTCGGATTGTGAGGAACGAAGAAACTGTAATTCCAAGAGTTTCCTTCAATAAAACCTTGTCCGTGCGTGCTCAGCAAATCAAATTCTTTTTTGAAACTTCCGTCAGACAATCTCGGTCTCATAAAACCAATGGATTTATCGAAGACGTTTTTCCAATTTTCGGAACGTTTCAGATATTCATTATAAATATCAGTTTTACCTAATTTTTTAGCGATTTGAGAAATGGCCCAATCGTCATATGCATATTCCAAAGTGTTGGAAACAGACGTTCCGTTTTTCTCTGCAGAGATGTAACCTTTGTCAACATATTCGCCGATGCCTTCGTAGTTTCGTTTGTTGGAAGTTGCGATACAAGCTTGCAATGCTTCTTCCGGATTTCCAGTAAATGTATTTTTAATAATGGCATCAGCAATCAAAGAAACCGAATGATAACCGCTCATACACCAATTTTCGTTGGCATAATGCGACCAAACCGGTAACATTTTCAAACTGAATTGGTCATAATGCGCCAACATCGATTTTACCATATCATTATTTCGTTTTGGCTGAATGATATTGAAAAACGGATGCAAAGCACGATAAGTGTCCCAAAGTGAAAATGTAGTGTAATTAGTAAAATCTTTTGCTTGATGAACATTTTGGTCAAGACCTTTATATTCGCCATTGCTGTCCATATAAGTTGTTGGATTGATGAAAGTGTGATACATCGCCGTGTAAAAATTCACTTTGTCATCTTCATTTAATGTATTGACAACGATTTTATTAAGTTCTTTATTCCAATCGTTTTGAGCCTGAGTTTTCACATTTTCAAAATTCCAATCCGGCGTTTCTTTTTGTAGATTTTCTAAAGCATTAGCTTGACTGACAGGCGAAATCGCAAATTTGATTTGAACTTTTTCATTCTCCTGAGTATCGAAATCAAAATGCATTCTAATTTTCTTTCCGGCAATCTCAGGGAAATTTTCATCCTGATTCCATTTTCTCCAAAAACCTCTGTAAGCTTGTTTGGTATCAAAGTTTTTCTGACCGTAAGATTTGAAAGGCTTAGAAAATTCCATTGCAAAATAAACCGTTCTGGTTCTTGCCCAACCGTTGGTTTGTCTGTAACCCGTGATTCTGTGGTCATTTTCGATTCTTACATAAGTCCAAACATTCTTGTCATCATAATTGTAAATTCCGGACATCAAATCCAAAATAATATGCGCATCATCAGATTTTGGAAATGTGTATTGATGAAATCCGACTCTTGTTGTTGCCGTTAATTCAGCTAAAATATTAGAATCATCGAGTTTTACTTTGTAGTAACCTGCTTCTGATTTTTCATTCTGATGAGAAAATCTGGAACGGAATCCACTTTCTGGATTTTGTGCAGTTCCAGGATTTAATTTTACTTTTCCAACTGTTGGCATTATCAGAAAATCACCCAAATCCGAATGTCCTGTTCCGCTGAAATGTGTGTGCGAAAATCCGACAATTGTTTTGTCTTCATAGCGGTAACCTGCACAATATTTATAAACATCAGGATTGTATTTTCCATTGATTTCATAAGATAAAGTATCGGTTTCAGGACTCAATTGGACAGCTCCAAAAGGAACAGTTGCGCCAGGGAAAGTATGTCCCATTTTTTCAGTTCCGATAATTGGGTTGACATATTTTGCAAGATTTTGCATTTTTTGAGAACTGAATAATGATGCGAATAAAACAGGTAGAATTAAAATTAATTTTCTCGGAGACATTATTTTGAATTTTGAAGCAATTTAATCAAATATTAACTATGATTGCATTAATCTCAACCATATAATCACATAGAAATATTTGAAAATTTTAATTAGAAAAAATAGAATTTGAAACTATTTAATCTTAAACTTTTTAATCTATGTGCCTACGTGGTTTAATTTTATCGATTCAAAAAGTTAATTTTGTTTTTATCTAAAAAAGTAAAATGAAAATCCTAATAAAAAACGCCCAAATCGTCAACGAAGGAAAGATTATCCAAAGCGATATTCTTATCGAAAACGATTTGATTTCTAAAATTGAACCAAATATTTCTGAAAAAGCAGACCAAATTATCGACGCTTCCGGAAAATATCTTTTGCCTGGGATAATCGATGACCAAGTTCATTTCCGTGAACCAGGTTTAACACATAAAGGTGACATCGAATCTGAATCCCGTTCTGCGATTGCAGGTGGAACAACAAGTTTTATTGAACAGCCAAATACAGTTCCTAATGCGGTAACTCAGGAGTTGTTGGCGGATAAATATGAAATTGCTTCACAAAAATCTTTTGCAAATTACGGTTTTATGATGGGCGGAACCAATGATAATCTCGAAGAAGTTTTAAAAACAAACCCCAGAAATGTTCCCGGAATTAAATTGTTTTTAGGTTCATCCACAGGAAATATGCTCGTTGACAATCCTGAAACGTTGGAAAATATCTTCAGCAATACCAAAATGCTGATCGCCGTTCATTGCGAAGACGAAGCAACAATTAGAGCCAATACCCAAAAATATCTGGATGAATATGGCGAAGATATTCCTGTGAAATTCCATCATTTGATTAGAAGTGAAGAAGCTTGTTACAAATCTTCTTCAAAAGCAATCGAATTGGCAAAGAAAACCGGAGCGAGACTTCACGTTTTCCATTTGTCGACGGCGATTGAAACTGAACTTTTCAGAAATGATATTCCTTTAAAAGATAAAAAAATTACCGCTGAAGTTTGCGTTCACCATTTGACTTTTACTAATGAAGATTACGAAACTAAAGGCGGATTAATCAAATGGAACCCAGCTGTAAAAACGCAAAAAGACAAAGACGGACTTTGGGAAGCTTTGTTGGATGATAGAATTGATGTGATTGCAACGGACCACGCACCTCACACTTGGGAAGAAAAACAGAATGTCTATACAAAATGTCCTTCTGGAGCACCTTTGGTTCAACATTCTTTGGTTGTTATGTTGGAGAATTACAAAAACGGAAAAATTTCTTTGGAAAGAATTGTTGAGAAAATGGCTCACAATCCTGCGATTTTGTTCAGAATTGAAAAGAGAGGTTTCATAAGAGAAGGTTATAAAGCTGATTTAGTTTTGGTTGATTTAAATCAAAACTGGACAGTTGAAAAAGATAATATCCTTTACAAATGCCGATGGAGTCCTTTAGAAGGTTCAGAGTTTCATTCTAAAGTCACACATACTTTCGTCAACGGAAATCTGGTTTACGAAAACGGAAAAATCAATGAAGAAAAATTCGGGGAACGTTTGCTTTTTGAAGTGGAAGGATGAGTTATTAAAAAAGGGAACCAAAGTACTCTTTTTTTTGTTTTAAAATCGTGCCTTCGTATTTTAAGCATATCTTTTCTTAATTCCCATTTCAAAATAAAAATCTAAATTTACCACAGGCACAAATTAATCGTTTATTAATATCAAAAATCATTTACTAAATGAATCTATACACACAACCAATGTTGCGCGAAGACGCACTGAAAGATAAAGTAGCCATCGTAACCGGTGGCGGAAGTGGTCTTGGAAAAGCAATGACTAAGTATTTTCTTCAGCTTGGAGCAAAAGTCGTAATCACTTCTAGAAACTTGGAAAAACTGCAAGGAACAGCCAAAGAATTGGAAGATGAAACTGGAGGAAAAGTTCTTTGTGTGGCTTGCGATGTCAGAAATTGGGATGAGGTAGAAGCTATGAAAGAAGCAGCAATAAAAGAATTCGGGAGAATTGACATTCTTTTGAATAATGCAGCAGGTAATTTCATTTCACCAACCGAAAGATTGACGCATTCAGCGTTTGATTCTATTTTAGATATTGTTTTGAAAGGAACTAAAAATTGTACTTTGTCTATTGGTAAATATTGGATCGATAATAAAATTCCGGGAACAGTTCTTAATATTGTGACCACTTATGCTTGGACCGGTTCAGCTTATGTTGTTCCGTCGGCTTGTGCAAAAGCTGGTGTCTTGGCAATGACAAGAAGTTTAGCGGTTGAATGGGCAAAATATGGAATCCGTTTCAACGCTATTGCACCGGGACCATTTCCTACTAAAGGTGCCTGGGACAGATTGTTGCCGGGAGATTTGCAGGAGAAATTTGATATGCGCAAAAAAGTGCCGCTCAGAAGAGTAGGAGAGCATCAGGAGCTGGCAAATCTTGCGGCTTATCTGGTTTCCGATTATTCCGCTTATATGAATGGGGAAGTGGTAACTATTGATGGAGGGGAATGGCTTCAGGGTGCTGGCGAATTCAATATGTTGGAAGATATTCCGCAGGAGATGTGGGATGCTTTGGAAGCAATGATAAAAGCGAAAAAATCAAATTAGTACATTTTTTTGACCGATTAGATGTCACACAATTTTTTGTGTGACATTTTTTATATCAGCCGTCGCTTTTTCAATTGAAAAAAAAACAGGAAATTTGCCCAGCTATGAGATATTTTATTGAGTTTTCTTACAACGGATCGCGCTATTTTGGTTATCAGATTCAGCCCAATCAGATTTCTGTACAGGAAGAGTTGGAGAAAGCATTATCCACTATTCTTCGAGAGCCCATCAAAACAACTGGCGCTGGAAGAACCGACACAGGTGTTCACGCCAAGAAAATGTTTGCCCACTTTGAAACTGAACAAGCTCTTGATGAAAATCTTGTTTTTAAACTCAATTCTTTTTTGTCAGAAAACATCGCCATTAAAAGAATTTTTGAAGTTCCAGCTGATTTGCACGCAAGATTTAATGCGACTTATAGGACTTATGAATATTATATTTCGTTAGAAAAAAATCCGTTTTCAAAAGATTCTTCTTGGCAATATTGGCGTCAAAAACCTTTGAATATCGAGTTGATGAATGAAGCTTGCAAAATCCTTTTTGAATATGATGATTTTACCAGCTTTGCTAAGCTCCACACCGATAACAAAACCAACATTTGCAAAATCTATAAAGCAGAATGGGAACAACTTGGAAATCAACTCAAATTCACGATTTCTGCCGACCGATTCCTTAGGAATATGGTACGAGCAATTGTTGGAACAATGGTTGAAGTTGGAAGCGGAAAAATAAAACCTACCGATTTGAGAAAAATCATTGAAGACCAATTCCGAAATTCTGCGGGTGTTTCTGCGCCTGCGCAAGGTCTTTTTCTGGTAGATGTTGGCTATGTTTTTTAATTTTTATTTAAATCATTAAGCTGAGATTTCAATTTTTAATATCTTATTTTTGCAACGGTTTTTTCAACTCTGAAAAAATTTACGGAATCTAAAAGAAAATGAAGCAACAAACTACTTGGGACATTGTAAAACGATTATTTTTAATCGGAATGAAATTTAGGTCGTGGTTTATTTTCACGTTAATTATTTCAATTTTTCTTGCAATCGTTTCCACTTACAGACCGATTCTTACTAAAAATGTTGTTGATATAGACATTGTTCAGCTTAAGGATAAAGCCCAGCTGATGAAGCACATTTATCTGCTGATTGGATTGGTGGTTGCTGAAACGGTTCTTAACTTTTTCCTGGTTTACTTTTCAAATTTCATTTCTCAGAATGTAATCCGTGATATTCGTGAAAGATTGTATCACAAGCTGATTTATTTCAAAACGGCATTTTTTGACAAAACCGCGATTGGAAATCTTGTAACAAGAGCTGTCGGCGATGTTGAAACCATTGCAACAGTTTACACAGATGGATTTTTGATGGTTTTTGGTGATATCTTGAGAATTATAATGGTTCTTTTTGCAATGTTTCAGGTGGATACCCATCTTAGTATGATTTCTTTGGCGATTCTGCCTTTGATGGTCATCATTACAAGAGCTTTCCAAAAACGTTTAAAAGTGGCTTTTGGCTCCGAAAGAAGTTGGACATCTACACAAAATAGTTTTGTTCAGGAACGTTTGGCGGGAATGCCATTGATTCAGGTTTTCAATCGTCAGGAAGCAGAGTTTACTAAGTTTGATAATATCAATATTGAATTGAAGAAAGCTTTATTGAGAACGGTTTTCATTTTCTCATTATTCTTTCCAGTTGTTGAATTGATCTCGTCATTGTTCATTGGATTTATCTTATTTTATGGTGGTTTCATCAAATCTACACCTGGGATTATCATTGCATTTATTCAATTTATTAATATGCTGATTCGTCCGCTAAGACAGATTGCGGATAGATTCAATAATATCCAGAGAGGAATTGTTGGTGCAGAAAGAGTTCTTGGCGTAATGGATGAAGACCAGGCAATGCCGAATAACGGAACAATTGCCAAAGACCATTTTGACGGAAAAATCGAATTCGAGAAAGTTCATTTTGCTTACGATGAAAAACAGGAAGTTCTGAAAGGTATTGATTTCAAAGTAAATCCAGGGGAAACAGTTGCGATTGTTGGAGCAACCGGAGCTGGAAAATCGACGATTATCAGTTTGATTACTAGATTATATGACATCAATTCCGGAAAAATAATGCTGGATGATGTGGACATCCGAGATTACGAATTGTACAATCTGAGAAGTCATATTGGTGTTGTTCTCCAAGATGTTTTCCTATTCCACGGCAGTATTTTTGAAAACCTGACTTTGGGCGATGAAAATATCACACTTGAAAATATCAAAAAAGCAGCTCGCGAAATTGAAGTTGACGAGTTTATAGAAAGATTACCCAATGGTTACGATTACGTTGTGAGTGAAAGAGGTTCTTCGATTTCCTTGGGACAAAGACAATTACTTTCATTCTTAAGAGCTTATCTTTCTGACCCAAAAATTCTGATTCTTGACGAAGCAACCTCATCCATTGACCACGAAAGTGAGAAATTAATCCAAAGAGCGACTGAAAAAATCACGAAAAACAGAACGTCAATCATCATTGCACATAGACTTTCCACAATTGAAAAAGCAGATAAAATCATCGTGATGGACCACGGACTGATTGTGGAAGAAGGAACACATCAGGAGCTACTGGCTAAGAATGGTTATTATTCTGTTCTTTATAAAGCGCAGGTTGTGAGTGAAGATGGGGAGACGACAATGTAATTAATTACAAATTTGATTAAGAATAAATTTGTAATTTTGATTAAAACATATTGGAAATGAATATCGAAACGAGAAAAATAGAATTTGTTCAGGCTTTTCTGAATCTTCAAAGTGAGGAATTAATTTCTCAATTCGAGAAACTCTTGAAAAAAGCTAAGCAATCTGAAAAAGAATTGAAACCATTTACAATGGAAGAACTTCACGAAAGAATCGCCAAATCCGAAGATGATTTTGAAAATGGAAGATTCAAAACTCAAGAAGAATTGGAGAAAATTTCTTCAAACTGGTAATAATGAAAATTATTTGGACAGATTTTGCAATTCAAAATCTTAAAGATATTTTCGATTATTATTCTAAAAATGCCAATAAAAAGTTGCACATAAAATCAGCAAACAAATTTTGGCGTCTACAAAACAATTGATTCAGAATCCTGAATCAGGGCAAACTGAATTGAACCTTGAAAAATTAAATCAAAAGTATAGATATCTGGTTGTAGGAAATTATAAAGTGATTTATAATTGCCTACAAGATGAAATCAGAATCGTGGACATCTTCGACACTCGCCAAAATCCTTTAAAAATAGAACGAGAAAAATAATCACCTCAATCCTTAATCAATTTATACCTAAAACTTATTAATCCCGAAGTTAGCAACAGGCAAATGATAATGATGATTTTAAGTGAGTTAATAAACTCACATAAATGGTTTCCTGTAATTCTTGATATACATTCTTTCGGATTATCTGTTTCGTGCATCAGCCTGATTTCTTTATTGATAATCCAGATAACGGATACCAAAATAACCAAAATCAGAAGACTGATGATGGTATTATATACCGGCTTTCTCATAGTTTATTGGATTAGTTTTTGGTCGTAAGCTTTAGTTTTAAATCATTGTCAAAGTTTTAAAATTTCCCAAGCTTTTTCGATTTCATTATTTTTTAAAAACTTTTGTGCTAATAAATGTACATCTTTTTCCGAAGAAAAATCTCCGTTTGGTAAAATTTCGACATTTGCGAGCATTCCAAGGTCATTTCCTGTAAAAATATCGCTTTGTTTGATTTCGTTTGGAAGTTGATCATAACCAATTCCTCTCGTAACCAATGGTTTAGGAACTTCAAAAAGGTTATTTTCATTGTTTCTGGAATACCAGTTACTTCCTAGTCGTGCTACCAAATCCAGTTGTTTCTGGTCAAGATTCCCAGCTTCATCCAGATATTTTTCGTTGATATGAATTTTAACAATTTCTGCAATCACAAGATTTCCTGAACCTCCAAGATTTCCAAGCGATTTAATTTCCAAAACTTTACATTCGAAATTAACGGGAGATTCTGCAATCAAAGGCGGTTTTACGATGTCAGCAGGTTTCATTGTCAACCCGGATTTGATAAATTCATTCACACCATCTTCATATTCTGTACTTGCTAAAGAAACCTGCTGAACCATATCGAAATTGACATTTCCGATCACCAATTCAGGGAGTTCTTTCAGGTTCTCCAAAGTATGTTTTGTGGTATTATCACGAACTCTTCTGGAAGGCGAAATAATCACAACCGGCGGAAATGTGCTGAACATATTGAAAAAACTAAAAGGCG